>CAJBHC010000070.1 GCA_903952785.1 uncultured bacterium
GAATACATAATCATATTGAGGTTTTTTCAGTAGTCTCAAGGACTTAGGAAAAGATAAGCTCACGCCTACACAGTCAGTCTGTGTCTACCTTTTGCGCGACGACGGCTAAGTACATTACGTCCATCTTTTGTTTTCATACGTTCACGAAAACCATGAGTACGTTTACTCTTCAACACGCTGGGTTGAAATGTTCTTTTCATTAAATCACCTTATGAAATTCATAATTAATAATAATCGGGCGATGATATAGCCTATCAGTCATTAGGTCAATACGATTTTGTGAATTAAAGAAGCGCTGTCTTTTGTATAACTCAAGTATAAAATGCCGATTTTCTTGTTTCTACCTGTGTATAAAATTCATTTGGAAAAAATCACTCATTTATTTAAAAAGTTATCCACAAGAATTATTGCAAATGTCCTTTACATGTCCTTTATTAGAATTATAATAAAGGACAGATGAGCAACCCAACATCGGGTAACAGAGTTCTTTCCGGAAGCTGTATAGTGGTAAGGATTAGTTGGTGATAAAGGACATTTTACGTTCTCCCACAACCATCTTAGTGAGTCCTATATCTGGGCATCACATTTTAACAGAGAGCACAGTCTTAAACTGGCTTGTTCCCCAACCATAAAGGCGACCAATACAATTAAATAAATAAATTTTCAATCTCATTTCAATCGTCTCGTCTCATCTCAATTTCGGTTTCGTTTCGGATTCGGTGGTTACGGGTTTTTTTCCACCATTTCCACACTTGTAACGGCAGGGCCTTAGTACGGCCGCACCATTTATAACCTTTGTTGCGCCCAGTACTGAGGCTCTTTTTATTGCTGGTTTTTTATGAACCAAAAAGTTACACATGTAACAAGTTACATGTGTAACAGATTTTGCCTGGTTGTGACTTACTCTTTGCACCCAACCCTTTGGGCGTGTATCCCTTATTTAATACTGTGTTTCTTTCTAATCTCGGCTATTTGATCATCCTCAAGATCCTTTTTCTTAATAATTCCCTTTTCAGCTAGGTCATTTAATTGTTTCATGGGTAACATAGATAATTCTAAGGCTCTTTTTGTTAGGTGTTCATAGGTATTAAGTTCTGGTTTTTCCAAGACTTCTTCAAGTAGAGCGTTTAAAATCAATCCAATCATTGGTCCAGCTTCAATATTTAGGTCCTTTATTAGAGTATTTCCATCTATTTTAAGCATACCCACATCTATTGGGTCCAACATCACCTCCTCTATTAGAGACCTGTATTTCCTTAGTCTGTATGGGTTTTCCTTTGGTCTGCCTGTTCCAACTCTGTCGCATGTCCTTAAATCCAATAGATCCCATATATTTTCCTTGCCAACATTCACTATCATTCTTCTAACAGCGGAAGCGGTAATTTGCTCAGTATCTGAGAAAAACATGTGCCAACGTATAAGTTTTGTGACAAACTCAACTGTTTTTGCTGGATACTTCATTCTTTCCAATATAACCTTAGTCATCTTAGCTCCAACCACCTCATGTCCATAGAACGTTATATTGCTTGTCTCGTTACCTCTTTTTGTTGGTGGTTTGCCAATATCATGGAATAAGGCTGCTAATCTTATCTCCAGTCTCCAATTCTTGTCCGCTGCACACTGGCAACTTCTAAGTAGGTGTTCAAAGACATCGTAAGAATGAGCTTGATTCTGTTTCACATGTAACGCTGAATCTAACTCTGGGCAAAATATGGCTAACAGATTAAGCTTTTGAGCCATTGCAATACCTAGGGCTGGTTGGTTTGACATCAACATTTTATCAAACTCATCCCTTATTCGCTCAACCGCAATCTTCTTAAGTGTTTCAGATTGGGAAACAATGGCGTTCTGGGTATCAATGTTAATCATGAAACCTATTTCTGCTGAAAAACGAACAGCTCTAATGAGTCTAAGACCATCTTCATTGAATCTTTTGGTTGGTTCCCCTACCGCCCTAATAGTTTTGTCCTCTATGTCTTTTATTCCATTATACTCATCTATAACAATGTCTTTGATGGGATCATAGGCAATAGCGTTCATGGTAAAGTCTCTTCTCTGGAGGTCGTCCTTTATGTTATCGCTAAAGGTCACAACGTCAGGATGTCTTCCGTCTGAATAATCCCCTTCTGTCCTATAGGGTGTAACCTCTATTATCTCCGTCTGAACCTCCATCTCACCCTCTGCCCCGTCATTACCGCCAGTCTTTCTTATCTTAACCCCAACAGTTCCAAAGCTGTTTTCATAAAAGGCATCTTGAAACACCCCCATTATTTCTTCCGGTTTTGCACTGGTTGTAACATCCCAGTCCTTTGGGGTTCTTTTGAGTATCAGGTCTCTGACGCATCCCCCTACTAGATAAGCGGAAAAGCCCGCGTTTTGCAGTTCAATTACAATATTTTGGACATATTCAGGAATAAGTTTTTTATCTATTTTATTGGAAAACCTTCCTTCTAGCCCCATGTTTGAATTGTTATTCAAATCTTGTTTGTTCATTACTTAGAATATTAGTACATCTTTTGATTTTTTGCTATCTATGATGTAGACTACTTCTAAGCTTCGGAGGATATATGGTATATGCACCCGTAGTGAAATGGATATCACACCAGTCTTCGAAACTGTTATTCTAGGTTCGAATCCTAGCGGGTGCACAATTATAATTTTATGTTATAATAGGAAAACAAATGCGGGTATGGTTTAGTGGTAGAATGCGTCCTTGCCAAGGACGAGACGAGAGTTCGATTCTCTCTATCCGCACTACAATTCGGTTCTATTTGGATTTGGCTGGTTTGTTGGTTTTTATGGAACATGAGCGGTATTTGATCTTATGTGCCCCTTCTTCCGTGTGTTTATTGGACATCTAAAGAATAGCCAAACAACACCCATCCAAGCGTTAAGGACTTGTCCCCAACATTCCCCAAAAATGTCCTAAACTGTGGATAACTCTGGGGATATGTGTATAAAAGACATATTTCAATGGCTTTTATACCCGGTCCATTTTACAATGATGTTTACAATATACGGCTATATATAAGGATAATATGTGTGGATATCTATTAAATTAGTGTCTTTTAATAATATGTATATATGTGGCACGTGAAACGTGATGTTTGCCTCATAAATACCCTCAAAATCCTTATTTGTAGCTATTGGTCTAGTTTCATGTGTACCAATTTGGCCTAAATTTATTAATCTTATCCATAGTTTGGAAGTCTTTTAGCATAAACTTCTTGGCTTTTATACACACCAATGAATCTCTAATAATTCATTAAATATTTGCTAATTCTTTAGAATTTCTTTATAGAAATTTAATGTCGGTGGTCTATTATTGCTGCATTATAAATAATAATTAAAACAATGAGTATAAAGAGTATAAAAAGCAAAAAGGGTAATAAAGACATTAAGGGATTGAAAGTTAAGGCAAAAAAACCCTTAATAAATAACGTTGGACGCAAGAAAAAGAATGTTTGTGATGATTTTGACAACGCAGAAGATGAGGAAATAACCAGTCCCAAGAAAGATTCTAATAAGACAATAGGGGATTTGGGGGAGAATATTGCCGTTGTCTTTTTAGAAAAGAGGGGTTTTCAGGTTGTTGACAGGAATTATAGAAATGCAATAGGGGAGATTGATATAATCGCCCAAAAGGATGATTTCTATTATGTTGTTGAGGTAAAGACATTGAAGATACCTTCAAAACAAGATATTGATAATATGAAAAATCCCTTTGATCCAAATATTAGTATTATCCGTGATGGAGACGGAATGAATTGGTTGAAGCCTGAAATTGGCCTAACGAAGGATAAAATAAGAAAAATAAAGCAAGTAGCCCTTAAATACTGCATGGATTTTGGAATAAAGGAAGAAAGCCTTAAGTTTATGGGAATGTGTATTAGTTTGTATTATTCTGGTTCACGTGTAACCAAGACAAATCTTTTGAGTTGTAAGGTTAAAGTCGTGCCACTATTAAATTGAATTGAGTCTAGAGTGGAATATTAAGGGAATGAAATTGTTGGACGTTTGCATATTATATGAACAACTCCTTAATTAGGTATAAATTGGTAAAAACAAAACATGTATGATATGCTTGTTCCAACAACGGGGCGTGGTGTAACGGCTAACATGCTTGCTTTGGGAGCAAGTGACTCCGGGTTCGAATCCCGGCGCCCCGACAAAATAGTTGAATTAAGATAGTCTAGACTCGTATAATAAGGTTATTGTCTTAATTACTAACGTTATATTTAAACTATGAGTAAAAAATTTACCAAGAAGAAGGAAAACTTTGTTTGTGATGTTTGTAAGTTTGAAGTACAAGGTGATGGTTACACAGACCACTGTTCTAATTGTTTATGGAGTAAGCATGTGGATATAAATCCAGGGGACAGGTTGGCGGAGTGTCAGGGGCTAATGAAGCCTATTAAAATTGAGATTAAGAAAGATAAGTATAGAGTTACTAACAAGTGCGAAGTTTGTGGTCATGAAAAAGTAAACAACCTAGATCCTAATGATAACTGGGATAATGTTATTAAAATACAACAAAAGTTTGTCTTGGACGCTTTTAATAACGGAGAGATTAAATAAGTTTATCTTTCTATTGATTATATTCAAAAATTGATCTACCAAGATTAGCCTTAATCCTACTTTCAATATGATTGATGGTGAGTCCTTTTATTTTGTTCTTCAATAAGATATCAGATGAGACAGAATTGGAAATAATTCCAATTAGATGTCCTTGAGCATTAAATATACCACCTCCTGAGGCCCCAGATTGGCCCAAGGAGCTAGGTTTTGTCTCTAATAGGTCATGTGGACCACTAATACTTCCATCGAAGTTTAAAAGACTTCCTATCGCGTTTGATTCAGATTTTCTAGGTAGAATTGTAAAGACTCCAAGTTTGCCATAGACATCGGATGGATAAGATCTGATAGTTATTTGGTCTCCAATATTTGGGTCAGCACCTGTAATACTTGCAACTTTAATGTTATTTATCCCAGAAATATTCATTTGTAGAATTGCAATATCGTTTTCACCTGTCTCTATGTGAGTTTTGTCAAAGACAGAATAATACTTACTAACCCAGTCTGGATCAATAAATACAACACTTAGGGAGTAGTTTCCTGTGGCTGGATCATTAATTCTGGCGTAACAATTATATTTATTAGTATTTTGCTGTCCATAAAGCGGTGCGGCGACATGAGCAGCTGTTAAAATTAAACCAGATGAACTTATAATTACTCCACTTCCGGTAACAACCTTAATTGTATTACTTGTTTTGTTTTCACATCTAATATGTACAACACTGTCGTCCATGCTTTTATATTCGTTTGATTTCTGATTTGATGCAGTTGACACGGCTGTGTTTGAGACATTTTGATTGGCTTCTATGTTTTGAGTGTTTTTCTGAACGGACTTGTCTTTATCAATTCGCATAGGGGAATAATTTGGCGCAACAACACTTAATTGATTTAACTTCTGCACAGATTGAATTACTCGGTCTTTTCCAAGGGATATTGTTGAAACACTGCCTGTTGATATGTTTAGTGTATTAATTATTTCATCAGCTCTCTCTTGTGGGGTATTTTGTAAAAAATTAATATTTGGTGTGGAAAAGACAAATAGGGAATTGACAGGCGAGATTAAACGGCCTTGTTCTATGTTTGCTGTATTTATTGACGAAGTGTCTGGGTTAAGAAAGCTGAAAAAAGCCATTATAAATAAAGAACCTTTTTGAACGATTGATATTGAATTGTTAATTAATTCTCCAATATTATGCATGTTATTAATAGTTCGTTTCTATTTTTCTGTTTAACTTATTGACCATTTTAGCACGATTTATCAAAACTATTTACTTTTACGCCATTTTTGATATAGTTTAAAAACAAGCGGGATTGGTTTAGTGGTAGAATGACTGCCTTCCAAGCAGTAGACAAGGGTTCGATTCCCTTATCCCGCACAATTTAGCGCCCTTTTACGTAGCCTTCAGATTATAGGGATTGGTAGATAAACAAGACAACAAAACACCCCAGCTTTCACTGGGGCACTTTGTTAAGTGGAATCTATTTGAATTATTTAACCGCTTCCTTAAGAGCCTTTGCTGCTCTAAACTTTGGAACGTTCATAGCTGCAACCTTTACGATTTCACCTGTTCTTGGGTTACGAGCAGAACGTGCGGCTCTCTTCTTTGCAGAAAAGATACCGAAACCAGCTACTGAAACTTCATCGCCCTTCTTGAGACATGTTGTTATGCCATCAAAGATAGCATTTACAACTTCCTCAGCTTGAACTTTTGTTGTTCCTAGTACTTCATTTACTTTGTCAACCAATGCTGCTTTATTCATATTTGTCGAAGTAATTGTTTCTTTATAATTGTCGACCGCTATAACCTTGCTATTGATTATATATTAAGCCATATTTTGAATCAAGTGCTGAAAAGGGATAAAAAAGTTTTGACACGTTTTGATATTTTCGTCAAACCTGCTCTCTACATCCTTCTTGGAGCCATTATTTCCGCCTTTATTTACCTAGCCATTTCCGTAATTTTGTTTTCTCTAATGACTGTAATCTTAATTTCTCCGGGATATTTTAATTCTTTTTCTATCTTTATTGCTATATTTCTAGCCATATTTTTTGCTTCATAATCAGACACCCTCTCTGGTGACACAAAGACTCGTATTTCTCTTCCGGCTTGAAGTGCGTATGATTTATCTACTCCACCAAATGAATTTGCAATGTCCTCCAAGTCATTTAGTCTCTTGATATAATTCTCTAGTGTGTCACTTCTTGCCCCAGGTCTTCCACCAGAGAGAGCGTCGGCGGTCTGAACAATTCTTGCTTCTAGTGTCTCATAAGGATATTCATCGTGATGAGATTGCATTGCTTGAATAATTTTTTTATCAACATTAAATTTTTCTAGCAATCTCTTTCCAATATCAACATGACTTCCACTAACTTCATGATCTAGTGCTTTTCCTATGTCATGTAGTAATGCTCCAGCTTTGGCTACAGTAACGTCAGCTCCCAATTCTTCCGCAAGCATTCCTGCAATATGCGCACACTCTATTGAGTGTTGCAAAACATTTTGTCCGTAACTAGTTCTATATTGAAGTCTACCTAGAATTGTTGCGATTCTTGGATCGAGTCCAATAACTCCAGTCTCATAACATGCCATATCTCCTAATTTCTTTGTCTCTTTTATTATCGCTTCTTTTGCAATTTCAACTTCTTTCTCAATTCTTGCTGGTTGAATTCTTCCATCTGCAACAAGTGCCTCAAGCGCAATCTTTGCAACCTGTCTTCTTATTGGATCGAAGCATGAAAGCATGATGTATCCCTGTCCTTCATCAACTAAAACTTCAACACCGGTTTCTTTTTCAAACGTTTTAATATTTCTTCCTTCCTTTCCTATAATTTTTCCCTTAATATCTTCTGACGGGATTACAACGTTTGAAGAAAACATTTCTCCATTTACCGATGATGCGAGACGTTGGACTGTTGTTGTTAATATTTCTTTTGCTTTTTCTTCAAGCTTATCTTCTGCAAATAAATCAAATTTATTTATTCTGTTTATTAAATCTTCCTCAGATTCCTTTTCTATTTTGTTAAACAGCATGGTCTTTGCTTCATCTTCAGTCAGCTTAGAAATACGTTGTATCTCAAGGCTCTTTTCTGCTTCTAATTTTTCAACAGATTTTTCACGTTCAATTAACTCTGTGCTCTTTGCTAGGTTTTTTTCTATAGAATCTTCAATTTTTCTGAGTTCTCTTTCTAGTTCGGATTGCCTATTTTCAATCACTTGCTCCTTTTTAATTAGACGGTCTTCGTTCCTTTGAATATTTTCTTGTTTTTCTTTTATTTCTCTTTTTGCATTCGATACAATATGTTTTGCTTCCTCTTGTGCGTTTGAAATAATTAAAACAGCACCTTCTTTTGCGATCGTTTTAACTCTTTTTGCATTTAAATCTAGAGAATTCCTTATACTTAGTGAAATAAGCAGTCTAATCAAATATCCAATGACGAAACCGATTCCTCCCGCCATTACTATGTATGCGAGGTCTGTTTGGTTTAGTATCATTTTATTTAGTTATTTTATTAAGATAACACCTTGTCTATAATTCCGTATTTCTTTGCTTCATCCGCGGACATGTAGAAGTCTCTATCCATGTCAACCTCAACTTTTTTAATTGGTTGACCAGATGCGACTGAAATCATTTTTGCTAGTTTTGCTTTTAACTGAACGATGTGTTTTGCGGCAATCTCAATGTCTGACGCTTGCCCTTCTGTTCCACCTAGCGGCTGGTGAATCATAACTTCAGAATTATCTAATGCAAATCTTTTTCCTTTTGCACCAGCGGCAAGAACCATGGCACCACCTGATGCTGCCATACCAACACAGATTGTTGATACATCATTCTTGATGTAGTTCATTGTATCAATCATTGCAAGTGTTGATGAAACCGATCCTCCTGGGGAATTAATATACAAAGAAATATCCTTTTTTGGATCTTCTGATTGTAGGAATAAAAGTTGTGCGATAACAATGTTTGCTACATTGTCGTCAATTGGTCCTCCAAGAAAGATTATGTTCTCTCGTAGAAGTCTTGAATATATGTCATATGCTCTCTCGCCAAATTGTGTTTTTTCTATAACTGTTGGAATTAACATGTTCAAAGTGTATTATATATAATAGTGGGGATAACTGAGTTAAAGGTGTGTCGAGTTTTCTGCAGAATTTCTTTGGTTTTTCGTGAGAAAAACTAGAGAATTTATGAAAAAGTTCTCAATCTTTACGCGGGGACAGGGTCTCTGTATAACAGACAGAATACCCCTAATTTTAATAAAAATCAAACCAATATGTTCACGCAAGCGTCATTTGGATTAAATACAAAATAAATAATGAGACTTCATCGATTCTTCATAAAAGATAAAATTAATCCTAAGGAAAAGTTGGTTTTGCGATATTTTGATAATGAATCTATTTTAAACCAATGGAAGAAGGTTTTTAGGTATCTTGCGGGGAGCAGGGTGGTACTTTTTGATGGCTCTGGTAATGATTATTTAGCTATTATTGAGAAGTTGGACACTGGGGAGGCGGTTTTGAGAATATTGGAGACTAATAAAACGGTGGTTGAAGATGAGGCTGCAAAAAGCAAGACTGGTGTATCTGCCGGAAAGTTGGGGGGTAATAGTAAAATTGACGGAAATACCGTCACATTTACAAAAAGGGGTGTCGGTGTCGGTGTCGGTGCTATAGCTAAGGTTATTGTTAAAAAACCTAAGGTAAAAGTTACAATATTAATGTCTTTGATTAAAAACGACAACTTTGATTTGGTCCTTCAAAAGGCAACAGAGCTTGGTGTTACTCAGATTGTTCCGGTTATTACAGAGAGAACAATCAAAAAGGATTTGAATATGCAACGTTCCCAAAGAATATTGGTTGAAGCGTCTGAACAGTGCGGAAGGGTGGATGTGCCTGTTATTACTCCAGTTAAGAGACTAAAAGAGGCACTTTCTGAATTATCAGAATCAAAAACAAAGGAAGTTGGTGTTTTTGTGTGTAATATGGGTGGTACAAATATTAAAGATATTTTAAGTAAAAAGAACACATATAAGGATTTGGTGTTTCTAATTGGTCCGGAAGGTGGATGGTCTCCAAAGGAAATAGCTTTATTTGATGGCGCCAAAATTAAATCAGTCTCAATTAACCAGAATGTTTTGAGGGCAGAGACGGCGGTGTTGGCGCTTTTGGCGGTGGTTTTGGGGTAGGGTTTATTTTTTATATCAAAAATGCCTCAAATTTAGTCTGGGGCATTTTTTGTTTATCTAATTTTTTCTTTGTTGCCTAGTCTGTATTATTTCTGCTCCTCCAACCACTTCCACACTGCTTCATTTAACATAATTGTTTCAACATAAATTGTTGCTCTCACGCGGTCAGCATCTTTGTAATAGTTAAGTAGGGCATCAACTTCCTTCTTAATTGCATCCTCTGAAACTTCTATTTTTTCCTCAATTGCAATCTTGTTTAGAAGTAGTTGTGTCTTTGCCCTTTTTTCTGCATCTGGTCTCCATTCCTTCTTGATATCTTCCAGTGTCTTTCCAATATGCTTCAAATAGTCTTCAATTGAAAGTCCCATTTGAGAAATGTTCGATGACATCTCGGCTACCATCTTCTCAAGCTCTGAAACAATCAACATCTCCGGCATTTCAATCTTAGAATCTTCAATAATCTCTTCCATTATCTTCAGTCTCTTCTTCTCTTTTTCCTTGCGAGTTTTGTCAGCTGTGATTCCTTCTTTAACTTTTTCCTTAAATTCCTCAACTGTCTTTAGATCGCCAAACTTCTTTATAAAATCTTCATTTAACTCTGGAAGCTCCAATTCTCCATGATTGTGATCGTGATCATCTGGGTTGTTTGCGTGATGTTCATCGTGAGCAACTTGCTTTCTTAACTCCTCAATAGAATCATCAACTTCTTTGTCAGTCACAGTAACCTCAACTTTCTCCGCCATTATTTTACTTGCTGACTTTTTGTAGTTTCCGATTTTAACTTCCGGCATAAGTGCAGTTTTGATTTTGAAACCAAATGCTTCACCTGGTGCAACCTTTGTGATTGTAACAGCAGGGGAGCCAACAGCCTTGATATCAAGAGATGTAATTATCTCTGTGTAGTGATGTTCAAGCGCTAATCTTCCAGCTTCTTCTGTAATTGTCATTTCTCCCAGTTTGTCTACAAGTTGCTTTTCTGGAATATGACCTGGTCTAAAGCCGTCAATCTTGATTTCTTCGCTAAAGCTTTTAAGTGCTTTGGCACGGAATTCCGCAACTGTTTCTGCTTTAACTTCTCCCTCAATTTCAAATTCTGAATTTGGAAGTTTTTGTTTGTTGATTATTGTAAAAGACATTTTATTTAATTTATTCTGAATAATTTATTACACCATAAAAATTTAACCTTGCACGGGGTTCGACCCCTTACCATACTTATCCTCATAAAGCTTTCTTGCTCTCTCGAACGCCTTCTTTGCTTCCTCCGCTCCTCCTATACTATCTATTGTAACAACTTTCTTTTGCATTTGCTTGTATGTCAAAAAGAAGTGTTCAATCTCTTCGATTGTGTGAGGGTTAACATCAGACAAGTCATGAACATTATTCCATCTTGGGTCTCCAACAGGAACAGCAACAATTTTTGCGTCTGAATCTCCATCGTCAATCATATTCAAAATTGCAACAGGGCGAATACGCGCCATCACTCCTGGAATAAGGGCGTGGGTCGTTAGGATTACAGTATCAAGTGGGTCTCCATCGTCCCAAAGTGTTCTTGGAACAAATCCATAATCAAATGGGTAGTCTTGTGTGGTGTAACCAACTCGATCAAGTGATATTAGTCCAGTTTTCTTATCTATCTCATATTTATTTTTTGAACCCTTGTTGATTTCAATGATTGTTATCATCTCCTCTTTGGTTCCTGAATCTACATCGTGCCACAAGTTCATTTTTGTCATCATTTTATCTATTAGTTTTATAATTAAGTTTCATTATATTTATAGAGGTGAATTTATACTGGGTCTTGTTACAGAACCATAATTAAAACATTTCTGTATATTTATAGAGGTGAATTTATACTGGGTCTTGTTACAGAACCATAATTAAAACATTTCTGTAATGTTGTATTTATTCTGTATCAGTTATCGAATCCTCTTCTACTAGTACGCCGTCTGCAATAAGTTTGGCTACATCACTGTCGTTGATCACTGCCTCTTCTTCTTTGTGTGGCGCTTGTGTTTCTCCGGACTTGCCGATGTTTTCTTCTCTCGGTTCTTCACTCTTTACCGCTTGGATATCAATTCTCCATCCAGTTAGCTTTGCTGCAAGTCTTACGTTTTGTCCTCCTTTTCCAATTGCTAGTGATTGCTGATCTTCCGCTACTTCAACCACAGCTGTCTTGTCTTGATCATTAATCTTAATGTTTATAACTTTTGCAGGGGACAATGCTTCCTCTATAAACTCTGCTGGATTCTCTGACCATTCTATAATGTCAATTTTCTCTCCCCCCAGCTCACTCATTACGGTATTAACTCGGACTCCTCTCTGCCCAACCATTGATCCAATTGGGTCTATGTGAGAATCAGATGCGTGAACTGCAATTTTAGATCTTGCTCCAGCTTCTCTCGCAACTGACTTAACTTCAACTGTTCCTCCTGCTATCTCTGGAACTTCAATTTTGAATAGTTCTGATAGAAAATGGGGTGTTGCACGTGAGAGTCTAAGGAAGATTCCCCTTGGAGTTTCCTCAACACGCATGAGACAGGCTCTGATTCTTTCTCCTTGATTGTAATGTTCTCCTGGGATTTGTTCATCGTAGGGAAGTAGGCCAATTGCACGTCCCATGTTGATAAATACTGTTCCTCTTTCTATTCTCTCTACTGTTCCTGAAACAATCTCTCCCTCTTTCTTTCCAAATTCATTGAGTACGGATATCTTCTCTGCCTCTCTAATCTTCTGAATAATGACTTGTTTTGCTGTTTGGGCTGCGATTCTTCCGTAATCCTCCTTAGTTTCTAGTGGGAAGACCAATTCTTCTCCAACTTGTACATCTTTCTTAATCTTTCTGGCTATGTCTAGTAAAATGTGTTGTTCGTCATTAAAAATTACTCTTTCTTCATCTTCTTTGTCTATATCATATGCTGATTCTGGGAGGCTGCCGTCTGCGTTAGGGATTATTGCCTTTTCTCCATCTACGGCTGTCTTTACTTGGCAAAACTCTACTTTTCCGGTGTTAATATCAAAAATAGCCCTGATATATTGGCCTTTTCTACCGTATTCCTTCTTATAGGCGGTAGCAAGGGCTAATTCTATGGCTTCTAGTATTTTTTCTCTAGGAATTCCTCTTTCTTCTTCTAATTGGTCAAGGACTGAATGTATTACTTTTAGATCAAACATAATATTTAGTTGTTATTTAGTTGTTTAAATTTGGGCCGATTTTGGCGGGCCAATTTAGCCTTTTGACAGGCTAATTTATGGATATTTTGGTCAAAATAATTGACTAATTTGGTGGTCTCCTCTGGATTAAAACCTTTGTTTTAGCCCTATTGTTTGGCTATAATTTGGGTCCTTGGGAAAAAAATTAGCCCGCCTTTCGGGCGAACATAACTTGAGACCCCATTAATATAGCATTGTTTGGTGAAATGGTCAAAACTACAGAAGGTTGCAAGATAATTAACCCCAGATGCTCTATTGTAATTTTCTGCTAATTATGCTAAAATTAGCACCAAATTAGCAGAAAGATTTTTAAGCTATATTTTACAACATATATTTATGTTTGAAAGACCACCAAATTGGAAAAAGTTATTAACAGTTGAGCTTATTGAGAAAATACAAAACTCTAAAGAAGCCCAAGAGATTTTGAGTAGGGCTCAAAAGGAATATATCTATTGGGATAAATTTAAGTATTATAATTTTCCTGCATCTGTAACCCCACAGGAAGCTTGGGCTTTTATTAAATTATCCAGATCGTCATCGAGTGAAAAAACTCCAATTAAATCAATCTCTAGTGGGGATTTTAGTTATAATATTCCAAAAAGTCTATATCAAAAATTAAATTTTATTGATACGCACGGGGCAGGTTTGCTTAAGAGTTTTCAAGATAAACCGTCTAGTTCTCAAACTTCAAAATATATAATCAGCAGTTTAACTGAAGAATCCATTGCATCTAGTCAAATTGAGGGGGCAAATACTACTCACAAAATTGCAAAGGACATGATCTTGTCACAAAGAAAGCCGAGGAATAAGAGTGAACAAATGATCGTAAATAACTACTTGGCAATGCAAAAAATTGCACAATGGAAAGACCTTGATTTGACGGAACAAATGTTGTTAGATTTACAAAAACTGTTGGTAGATCAGACTGTTGAAGATTCTTCAATTGGAGGAAGATTTAGAAAGGATAAAGATGAGATAGTTGTCTCTGATCAGATCACTGGGGAGGTCGCCCATGTTCCACCAAAAGAAGAAGTTATGCTTTCTGAATTGAGGCGATTTATAGAGTATGCTAATAAAACAGAAGACAAAGAAGATGAATTTATTCATCCTGTTATAAAAGCCTCAGTTCTTCATTTCTGGTTTGCTTATCTGCACCCGTTTGCGGATGGTAACGGTAGATCATCGAGAGCAATCTTTTATTGGTATTTATTGAAAAATGATTATTGGCTTATAGAATATGTTTCTATTTCCAGAACTATAAAACAAAGCAGAAAGGCTTATGACAATGCCTTTTTATATAGTGAAAATGATGATAATGATATGACTTATTTTCTATTATATATCACTGAGACTTTCAAAAAATCTATTCTACAGTTCATGGAGTATTTTGAGCGAAAGGAAATTGAAATTAAAGATATAAAAGCTAATAGTCCTACCTCTTCCAAGTTCAATATTAGACAGACTATTTTGCTTCAATATTTTTCTGAACACCCTGATGAATCTATCGATGTTGTAACTCATCAAAACAAGAATGGAGTTTCGCGTCCTTCTGCCAATAATGATCTATATAGATTAGTTAAAAAGGGTTTTCTCACTGAAACAAGGAGCGGAAAGAAGTTGGTATATATGCCAAATATTAATAAGATTAAAAAATTATTTAATTTTAATTCATAAAAACAAGTATGTCATCAATAGAAAAACTTAAACAACTCGAAGAAGCTGGCGAACACCTCTTTCACGGCTCACCGGACGGTACTTTAGAGGTTTTGGAGCCCAGACAATCAACTCATACTCCTGATTTAAGTAAGCCGGAAGATACCATTCTAGATGGGGAACCTGCTGTATCTGCAACTCCATATGCCGATTTTGCAACATTCAGGGCATTAATAAATAGTAAAAATATTCCATTTAACCACAGCAGCGGATTTGGCTTGAATGCAAAAGGGGAGAAAAGATTCCAGATTTCATCCCCAGAATTGTTAGATCATATTAAGGGTAAAACTGGTTATGTTTATGTCTTTAATAAAGATGAGTTTAAGCCGTATGATAGAGAAGGCGAGCCAAAGGAGGGATCAAACATGGAATGGAGAGCTCATAAAGATGTAAGGCCTGTTGATGTTGTTGAGGTGAATCATGAAGATTTGCCACCAGCGGATAAGATTAGGATAATTAGTGGACAAGAGGAGGATTAGTGCGCACATTAATTTGTTTTTTTCACACTTCTTCTTTTGTGAAATGAGTGGTAATATTTGTGTATCATGAATTCATCTAATGTGGATACGGACGAGAGACAAAATATAACTGTTGAAAAATCTAAAGATACTAAAAAGATAAAAGAGAAAAAACCCAAGGGAACCTTTGTTTTAGTAAACTTCTACAAAGTTTTAAAGCTCGTCTGGGCACATGATAAAAAGTTTATACCCATAGAAATTATTCTCTTGGTGTTGTCATCTGTTCTGCCTATCGTTTTGTCTGGATTTTCCGCTTTGTTCATAAACAAAATAACATCAGGTAATCTAACTACTCTTTTTGACCCAGCTTTAATTGGGATTGTTGCTGTCTATTTATCGCTACCACTTTTTATTGAGTTGGCTGATATTTGGTATGAATATATGGATGCTAAGTTTAATATATTCTTTTCTCAGTTTATTAATTTAATGTTTATTGAAAAAAAGAATGAAATAGATATTCAGTCATTTGAAAACCTTGATTTTAATAATCTAATGCTTAGGGTTAATGAAAATATCAGCAGGACTCTTCACTTCTGCGATTGGGGATTATATCTATTAGGAAAATTAATCTCTCTATTCTCCGTCGTGTTTGTCTTGTTGTATTTCAAGTGGTGGTATGCACCCCTTTTGGTTCTTGCGGTTCTTCCTAACCTACTTGTTCAAACAAAGTTTGGGGAGAGGGCGTACGGAATATTTGATGCAAAAGCAGAAATAAAACGTAAATATAATATGTTGACATGGTATTTCTCTGATGTACCAACCCTAACTGAAATTAAAATATTTAAGACTAAGAATTATTTTAAAAATATAATTGGTAGCCTTCTAAACACCTTTAATACGGAAATTAATAACAATGAAGCTAGAAGAACTAAATATACAAATTCAATGGTTCTTATTCAAGTCATTGCAGCAGCTTTCATTGTATTTAATTTAATGAACGGAGTCATTGATAAAACATTAGAAATTGGTACTTTTATATTCCTTCTAGGTAGGATGACAGACGTTAGAGATTCATTATCGTCAGTATTTAGAGGATTCGGAATATTGGTTAGTAATAATAATTTTATTAATGATTTCTTCAAATTTATTGATACAAAAAAGGTTGTTCAAAATGGAGACAAAGAGCTTTGTGCCAAAACCCCTGAAATTGAATTTTCAAATGTTTCTTTTGCATATCCTGATACCAAAAAAAATGTTTTGAATAATTTTAATTTCAAAATTAAAGCGGGGGAGAAGATTGCTATCGTTGGAGTCAACGGGGCAGGTAAGACTACTTTAACAAAATTGATCATGAGATTCTATGATGTTACAAAAGGTTCAATTTTAATTGATGGGGAAAATATCAAAAACCTTGATATATCTGGATATTATCAGAAAATTGGTTTACTTTCGCAAAACTATGCAAAATACAAACTACCTGTTATGGAAGCAATAGCATTAGGAGATACAAGTGTACCGTTAGATTTAGATAGAGTTATTGAAGCTTCAAAGAAATCTGGAGCACATGAGTTCGTTTCCTCATGGGAACATGGGTATGAAAGTCATTTGGGAAAGGAGTTTGATAACGGAGTTGAGCCATCAGTTGGGCAATGGCAAAAGCTGGCGCTTGCCAGAATGTTTTATAGAAATCCTCAAATTTGGATATTGGACGAACCAACAGCTTCAATTGATTCTATAGCTGAAATGGAAATATTTCAGGAATTAGAAAATCTACCAGAGGACAAAACGGTTATATTAATTTCTCACAGATTCAATACAGTTAAAAATGCAAATAGAATTATGGTTATTGAGGATGGGGAAGTGAAGGAGTTTGATAGTCATCACAAATTAATGAGAATAAAGGACGGAATTTATAAAAAACTATTTGAGATGCAGAAGAAGTCTTATGAGACGGTAGCATAAACTGTAAATCAATTAAGTGGTGGCTGTAATGAATATGTTTGTACACACTTTTTTGAAAATTTTTATAGAATTAAATTTCTTAGCATGATATAATTTACGTAAATGATTATCGACCCTAATCAGCTTAAAAAACTCGTTGTTGATTCCGGGCTTGTTGCAAGTTCAGAGCTTGATGAAATTGAACAAAAATCAATAAAGGATAACAAACCACTTGGGGAGACTCTTGTTAATGGTGGAAAAATTTCTGCAGATGACTATAGAAGAATGCAAGCTTATATATTGGGAATTCCTTTTATTGATATAAGTAGTCAAAAACTTGAATTTGCAGTTTTATCTTTGATTCCTGAGCCAATCGCAAGAAAGCATAATATTATTGCGTTTAGAAAGAGAGACGATTCTCTCGAGGTTGCCATGCTTGATACAGCAGACCTTTCTGCTATCAACTTCGTTCAAAAGAAGACTGGCCTTAAGATTCTACCAAGACTTACAACAACTGACTCCATGAAGTCTGCTCTGATCCAGTATCAGAAAAGCTTAAAGGCAGATTTTGGCGACATCATCCAACAACAGGTTTCTACATTGAAGGGATACAACAATAAGGTTGGGGGCATGAATGGGGTGGCTGGCAGCAATGGTGTAGCGGGGGTTAATCCAAGCGCTGGAAGTACGGATAGTTTGGAAGGGCACATTGATGATACCAGCGGAGAAGATCTTAGGAAGCTAGCAGAAGACCTTCCTGTTGTTAGAATCATAGACACCCTATTAAAACACGCTATTTTACAAGGTGCTTCTGATATTCATATCGAACAAATGGAGAATGAGGTAGTTATTAGATATAGAATTGATGGAATGCTACATGATGCCATGGTCTTGCCAAAAAATATTGGTCCAAGTGTCACAGCTAGAATTAAGGTTCTCTCTAACTTGAAGTTGGATGAAAAGAGGCTCCCACAGGATGGAAGGTTTAAAATAGAGTCTAATGGAGAAAATGTATCGTTCCGTGTTTCAGTTTTGCCAACATACTATGGTGAAAAGACAGTTATGAGACTCTTGCGTGAGAATATGACTGGTTTTACGTTAGAACACTTGGGTTTTCATGGAAAGGGATTAGAATTAATCCACCAAGCAACAAATTACTCTGAGGGGATGATTTTAACAACAGGTCCAACGGGTTCTGGAAAAACCACTACACTATACACGCTTTTGGATATTTTGAACCAACCAGATGTAAATATTTCAACCGTTGAGGACCCTGTTGAATATCAAATGAACAGGGTTAATCAGACTCAGGTTAAGTCGGATATCGGATTAACTTTTGCGTCCGGTCTTAGATCACTCCTTCGTCAAGACCCAGATATTATAATGGTTGGAGAAATTAGAGATAATGAAACAGCCTCTCTTGCCATTAATGCTTCACTAACTGGCCACTTGGTGTTATCAACACTTCACACCAATTCAGCAGCGGGGGCTATTCCTCGTTTGATTGATATGAAATGTGAGCCCTTCCTGTTGGTTTCAACTATTAGAATAATTATTGCACAAAGATTGGTAAGGGAGTTGAGTTCTTCAAAAGAAAGATACATTTTGACTAAGGAGCAGTTAGAATCTTTAAGAAAATATACTGATCTAGATATGGTCCTGAGGTCACTTAAAGAAGAACATATTGTGGCTGATGACGCGGATTGGTCTAATATCCCTTTTTATAAGCCTGTACCTGATAAGGAGAGCGAAGATGGTTATAAAGGTAGAGTTGGAATACACGAGGTTTTGAAAGTTGGTGCTACAATTAAGGATATGATAATGAAGGGGGTTGCATCTGATCAAATTCAAGATCAAGCAAGAAAAGAGGGAATGCTTACAATGTTTGAAGATGGAATATTCAAGGCTGTTGAGGGACACACTTCAATTGAAGAGATATTGAGGGTGGCCTCATCAGAGTAGGGCGAGTAGAGGTGGATGAGAAGGGGGAGGGCTGAGATTACAGATTAATTTTAAGTCAGCGATTGAGATAAAAACATTAAAAAATGAAATATTACTTTACAGCAATAAATAAAGATGGAAGTAAATATAGTGGGGATATTGAGGCTGTAAACAAGTCAGCTTTTTTCAATGAGTTCAAAAAAACGGGTGCCACCCTAATCTCTGTTAAAGAAAAGAAAGGGCTAGGTGGTGGTAAGGCAGGTTTTAGCTTATTCTCAAAAATAAAAACTATTGATAAGATAATTTTTGCAAGAAACACCGCTAATATGCTTCAGGCAGGGTTGCCATTGTCTCGTGCACTTGGTGTTGCAGAAAGACAAGCTACAAAGCCTAAACTCAAAGATATTTTCAGAAAACTAAATATTTCCATCTCTAGCGGAAAGACTTTTTATGAATCTCTAGCAGAATATCCAAAGATATTTCCTACTGTCTTTATATCCATGGTTAAATCAGGGGAGGAATCTGGTAATCTGGCTCAATCTTTAAGGGATGTCTCTATTCAAATGGAAAAGACATATCTCCTTCAAAAGAAGATAAAGGGCGCAATGATGTATCCAGCAATTATCTTTATGGTTATGATCATTGTTGCATTTTTGATGATGATATATGTTGTTCCAAGACTGACTAAAACGTTCAAGGATTTGAAAACAGAATTACCAACAAGCACTAAGGTAATTATATTTGTGAGCGATTTTCTTGCTCAAAACGCTTTACTTTCATTTGCTGGATTGATTGGTTTGATTTTTGGAATTTACTATTTACTAAAGACTTCTTTCGGTAAAAATATCATGAACTCACTCGTGATTAGAATCCCTGTGGTTTCTCAGATTGTTATAGAAAGTAATTCAGCGAGAACCGCACGGACATTATCTTCTTTGCTCTCAGCTGGTGTTGATATTGTTGCTGCGGTTAAAATTACAGGGGAGGTTTTGCAGAATAATAATTACAAGCGAGTTTTGAAGAAATTGGAAGCAGTTGTTGAAAAGGGTGAACCAATGTCGTCTGTTTTTGAAAAGGAATTTAAGATTTATCCACCTTTTGTTACTGAAATGGTTAGTGTTGGGGAAGAAACCGGCAAACTCTCGGAAATGTTACTGGGTGTTGCTACATTCTATGAAAATGAGGTAGATCAGAAAACAAAAGATCTCTCAACTATAATCGAGCCAGTTTTGATGGTCTTTATTGGAGGGGCTGTTGGTTTCTTTGCAGTATCAATGATTAGTCCTATGTACTCGGTGATGAATAATATATAATTATGAAAATACTTAAATACTTTAGCTTTGAAAAAAAAGACCCTATCCTTGTTCCAATTAGAGATTGCTATAGAAAAGGGTTCACATTGCTTGAAATATTGATGGTTATGTCCATAATGGTTATAATCTCAGCTGTATCAGTTGGTGCCTTCTTTAATTTAAGAGAGAAGAATTTAATTCAGAAAGATGCAGATTCTATAGTTTCGATGATAGAAAAGGCAAAAAGCATGTCCTCAAACAGAAAGAATGATTCATCATACGGTGTTAAGTTCTCATCTTCAACGGTGACCATATTTTCAGGTCAAAATTTTACAAGTGGTAATGTTATTTCTAAGTATGATTTGGAAAAGTTGGTTGTGATTTCTGCGGTTTCACTCTCCTCTAATACTCTAGAGTTGGGTTTTAATAAAATTACAGGTAATCCAAATGCAACAGGAACTGTTACTTTAATTACTCCTTCTTATTCTAGAGTTGTGACAATTTTTGGAACTGGTATAATTGAGATGAAGTAATGAATAAAAAATATAATATATTTAGTAATGGATTTAGTTTGGTAGAGGTCTTGATAGGCTCAAGTATAATTTGTTTGTCTTTAATCTTTATAATCAATTTAGAAACTGGTATTAGTAAGCTGGGATTTAATTCTGTGTCTAGGATTCAGTCTGGGATGTTAGCTGAAGAGGGTGTTGCGGCTATCATAAATCTTAGAAATGTTTCTTGGCAAAACATTGTTCTACTTGATAATAATGTGGCGTACAAATTATTTTGGGATCAAGGAGACGGTTTGTGGAAAACAGCATCTTATGCAAATTTGATCGATAATAAATTTGACAGAACTGTTACTTTTTATCCTGTCTATCGCAATGCCACCACATTTGAGGTTGTCTCAAGTGGAGGGGTACTTGACCTTGGAACAAAAAAGTTCACCGTGAGTGTAACCTGGCATGACGATAATGGTACATCGACAAAATCTGTGACTTCATACGTCCATAATATATTTAATAAATAACATGTCTTTATATAAACATAAAAAACATTCTGGATTTTCTTTGGTAGAAACATTGATATATATAGCTTTGATGACGGTAATTCTCTTCACTTTGATTAGTTTAATTTCTTCTGCATCAAGGACATACTTATCTTTGAAAAGCTCTAGAAACATTGAAAGAAGTGCTATTAACGTTATGGATATCTTGAACGATACTGTTAGTGTTTCTTCCAAAATTGATATTCCAAATACCATTTTTAATAACGCAACAGGATCAATAGCCTTGATTACTTATGACGGAGCACAATCTACTACAACTAAGGTGTATTTATTAAATGGTCAGGTCTTGTTGAGTCAGAATAATGTAGTATTAGGCCCTTTGACTCTCTCAGATGTTAGGGTGACCAGTTTGACTTTCAGGAATATGACCAACTCAACATTCAATGGCTTTAAGATTGAGATGACAATAGACAACGGAACGAGTTCTGAAAAGTATATGTC
>CAJBHC010000071.1 GCA_903952785.1 uncultured bacterium
CTCCACAACTTAATAATTGGGGATAACTTTTTCTGGCGATAAAAAAGAGTGGGATTGATGTCTCACTCTTTTTTATGAATTTAATTAATCAAATTAGTACATCCTTTAATACTCCCTCATCGCCAACTGTGCATCTACCTTCTTGATTATATCAATAACAACCTGCACAACAATCAAAAGCGATGTTCCTCCAATTGTTAAAATCTGAATTGAGGTAATAGCTTGAAGTACAGGTGGCAAAACAGCAATCAAACCTAGAAACAATGCCCCCACAAGAGTAAGTCTGCTAACCATCTTTGCAAGGTGATCTGTTGTAGGGTCTCCTGGTCTAACACCGGGAATAAACGCTCCACCTTTTTGCAAATTCTCAGAAATTGATTTTGGATCAAAAGTAACAGCAGTGTAAAAGTATGTGAAGAAGAATACCAAAATAAAATATAGAGCTGAATAAATCCAAGGATTTTGCATAAGTGACGCCAAAACACTTGAAGCACTAGCGATCATTGGATTACCAAGATAAGCAAGCATATTGAACACCATCTGAGGAAGCAATAGGATAGATAAAGCGAAGATTATTGGAATAACTCCAGCTTGATTTAATCTAAATGGAAGATACGTTGATGACCCACCATAAATCTTTCCACCCCTAACTTGTTTTGCATAGGTTACAGGAACAGGCCGCTCAGCTTCCGTCATAAAGACAACCCCTATAATTGAAGCTAGACCAATCAAGAACATTATCGCAAACAGTGGTATTTGAGAAGCGTCAGTATAGATATATTGTAATTGTCCAAACGCTTGTGGGATACTTGCAACGATTCCAGCAAAGATAATCAATGAAACTCCGTTTCCAATACCGAACTCTGAAACCAATTCACCAATCCACATAAGAATCATGGAACCAGCCAAAATTATAGCTACGTTTGCAATCAAACTAAGACCACCAAGCTGACCTACAATTCCCTCTTTTTGTAGAAGTGCTAAGAATCCAAAGCCTTCAATAACAGCCAATGGAACTGTTAATACTCTAGTATAAAAACTAAACTTCTTTCTTCCAACATCACCACTCTCTGAAATCATAGCCTTCATTCTAGGGGACATCATCGTACTCAATTGCATTATAATTGACGATGTAATGTAAGGACTAACTCCAAGCATTGCAATAGAGAGAGTTGCAAGACCTCCTCCTGAAAACATACTCAAAAGGCCAAAAAACTGATTATTATTTAAAAACTGATCCAACATTACTTGATCTACTCCAGGAATTGGAATATTGGCAAGTAATCTGAATGCGACAAGCGCACCTAAAACAAAAAGAATTTTGTTGCGTAGACTTTTGTCGGTAAGGATATGCTTAAGTTTTTGAAGAAATTTGTCCATATTTTTTGGTCAAAGCTGACCGATTATTACAATAAATTAACTGAAATTTGAAATAAAAGTGAACCCTAAAGACAAATCTACTTAAGAAGCAGTCTTACTTTATTGATCCACCAGCCTTCTCAATTACAGATGTTGCGGAAGCAGAAACTTTACAATCTATTACGTTTACGCCAGGAATAGATTCTTCTGTTTTACCCAAAATCTTTATTTTAGGAAGACGTCCTTTATAAACTGAAATGATGCCCTTCTCAGCTAGTGTAAGCGGAGAAACTTTCTCTCCCGCTTTGAAAGCAACCAATTTTGTTATATCAACAATTGTTGGCTTAACTTGAATAGACTTATTGGTGTTTTTACCAAGTCCTCGGAGCTTTGGAATTCTTTTGATAGTATCTCGGAGTTCTGGTCTGATTTTTCTACCAGCACGAGCTCCTTGACCTTTTGTTCCACGTCCAGAAGTTTTACCACGCTTTCCACCACGTCCAACCTGGACTGATTTTGCTCTTTTTGTCTTTGATTTTACGTTATGTAATTGCATGATAGTCTAATTATAATCTAATTTATTAATTTGCTGAAGCGCTGTTTACCAAAGTCTCATTATTACCCAACACTCTCTTTCCTTTTTTAAATGAGGAGAGAGCAGCTATGGCAGCTTGTGCATTATTAAGCTTATTTTTTGTTCCTGAACGAAGCTTTGCGTTTATATCTGTAATACCAGCTAAAACAACAACGTCACGAACAGATGAACCTGCTACAACCCCCTTTCCTAGAGCTGGCTTCATCTCAACTCTAGCACTGCAGTACTTAGAAGCAACTGCATGAGGAATACTTCCTGTCTTTGTTAGAGGAACAGTTATTAGGTTATTCTTTGCATCTCTAACAGCTTTTTCAACTGCGAGTGATGTATCAGTTCCCTTTCCAGTTCCAACACCAACCTTACCTTTTCTATCACCAATAACAACGGCTACAGCAAAACTGAAACGTCTTCCTCCAGCTGATACTCTAGTAACACGTCTGATATCTATCATTTTTTGATCAAACTCAGGCTTTGCTCTAGGCTCTCTTCTTGGTCCTCCACGTCTATCTGGTCCTCCACGTCCGCGAGAAGCACCTCCCGGTCCTCCTGGGCCACGTGATCCTCCTCTTGGTCCACCCCTGAATCCACCCCTGTTATC
The DNA here is from genome assembly GCA_903952785.1 of uncultured bacterium. Lineage (GTDB taxonomy): Bacteria > Patescibacteriota > Minisyncoccia > Phycocordibacterales > CAIZLB01 > CAIJKW01. Next base: position 2,553 of record CAJBHC010000071.1, read on the forward strand.
AAATGGCCCAGCAGCTTGAGTTGAAGCGTGTGAAGCATGTGTTGGAGCAACTGGTGCCGCCTCTGCAGTGACCTCAGAAGCTGATTCTACAGCTGTGTCCTCTGCTACAGTCTCTTCTACTATTGTGTTGTTTGTAAGTGTATCGTTCATAATTTATTAAAATTCTAATCCGCCTTGACGTGCACCGTCTGCTAATGCGCGAATACGTCCTGTGTAATTAAATCCTCCTCTATCAAAAACAACCTTTGTAACGCCAGCTGATTTTGCAAGTTTTGCAACTTCAATACCAACGTTCATTGAAGATTCTGTCTTTGTTCCCTTCTTTTCTCCTTTCTTGGTCTTAAGTGAAGAAGCTGCGGCCAATGTCTTACCAGTCTCATCATTAATTATCTGCGCGTATATAAACGCGTTTGATTTAAATACAGATAAACGAGGACGCGCACTGGTTCCTATAACCTTTGAGCGAATTCGCTTTCTTCTTCTGTCTCTTGTTGATGATACTATGTTAGTTTTCATGGCTTTTTTATAATTTAACTTTATGCAGCTTTCTTACCTTGTTTTCTCTTAATTATTTCTCCTTCATATCTGAATCCCTTACCCTTATAAGGCTCAGGCTTCTTCAATGATCTAACTTGTGAAGCAAGTTGATTAACTGCCTCCTTATCACATCCAGTGAAAAGGACTTGTCCTTTTTCTGATGTAACAGTTACTCCTTTTGGAATTGAAACTTGGATTGGGTGAGAAAAACCTAGGTTTAGATTTATCTTATCTCCTGCAACCTCTGCTTTGAATCCGATACCTTCAAGTAGTAACTTCTTTGTGAATTGCTCTGTTACTCCCTTAACCATATTCTTAAGGTGAGAACCATATGTTCCCCACAAAGCTCTAGCTTGTAGATCATGTTTAAGTGGAATTACAGTTGCAGTTCCGTTTTCTACCTTAATATCAAACCCTGGTCTGATTTCTCTACTCAACTCTCCCTTTGGACCTTTTACGGTAAGAACATAATCCTTAAAGATTACTTCAGTTCCTGACGGGATATTTATTATTTGTTTTCCTATTCTTGACATATTATTAAAATTACCAAATCTTAAACAAAACTTCTCCTCCGACCTTTGCTTTCTTAGCTTCTTTATCTGTCATAATACCATTTGGAGTTGTAAGTATTAGAGCACCATATCCATTAAGAACTGATTTAAGCTCTTTAGCCTTTGTATAAGTTCTACGTGACTGCTTAGAGATTTGCTCTACCCCCTCAATTCTTGGCTTACCATCTACGTAAATCAATTCAATTTCAAGAGTTTTTATAACTTTCTTTCCTTTCTTGGCAAAGTCTTTAATAAAACCCTCTCTCTTAAGAACAGCGAGCACTGACTCTTTCAATTTTGAATAAGGAAGAGTGGTTGTAGCTTTTCTAGCTACATTCGCGTTTTTAATGTTTATTATTATTTGTGATATTGGATCTACCATGATGATTTTGTTATTCCTGGGATTCTACCCTCATTTGCTGCCTCTCTAAAGCAGATACGGCACATACCGAAATCTCGCATATAACCGTGAACACGACCGCATCTGAAACAGCGTCTCACAATACGTGTTGAGAACTTTGGTTTTTTTAGCGATCTTACGAATGTTGATGTTTTTGCCATATCTTTGTGTTTTTGAATCCTAGCAGTTTAATGCCTTAAAGTCAACGTTTATTTAACGTCCTCTTTTCTAAACAAGAAACCTAAATACTCCATTAATGCTTTGACCTCGGCCTTGGTCTTAGCTGTTGTAACTAAAGTCACAGCAAACCCGAAAACATCCTTCAATTCCTCGTCAGATGTCTCTGGGAACACTGTGTGCTCCTTAATTCCAAGAGTATAATTACCCATAGAATCAACTGCACTCAACTTTATACCTCTAAAGTCTCTAGTACGAGGAAGAGCAACATTTACAAGCTTTTCTATGAAACTCCACATTCTTTCTCCCCTTAGAGTTGATTGCCATCCAACAACATCCCCTTGTCTAACCTTAAATGAGGCAACTGACTTCTTTGCAGCAGTTTGGGTTGCCTTTTGGCCTGCAATCTTTGTTAGACGATCTCCAATTAGTTCTTTCTTCTTTGGGTCCTTAATTGATCCAGAAGTTGCAGAAAGAACAACCTTCAATATCTTTGGAGCTTGAAGCTTGTTTGTGTATCCAAATTCAGCCTTTAGGGCTTCATATGTTTTTGTTCCTTTTTCTTTTACTGTTTGGTGTTTCATAAATTTTCTTTAATAAATTAACTATTAGGCTTATATTGCCTTTCCTGTCTTACTATCAACTCTAACCTTCTTGCCTCCTATAACCTTACTAGCAATACGTGAGGGCTTTCCATCTACAACAATTGCAACGTTTGAAACATGAAGAGGCATGGAGACATCAACAATTTGTCCTTTTTCACCTTGTCTTCTTGCCTTTCTGTGCTTCTTAAGAAGGTTTAAACCTTCAACAACAACTTTAGATTCAGTAGGAATAGCTCTGGTAACTTTACCAGTCTTACCCTTATCTTTTCCTGCTATCACTATTATTTTGTCTCCTTTCTTGATTTTCATGTTTTTAAATTTATGTTGCAATTGTTAATAATTTTTACGATCTATACAACCTCTGATGCCAAAGAAACAATCTTTTGATATTTCAAAGCAAGTTCTCTTGGGATAGGACCGAATACTCTACCACCAATTGGCTCACCCTTTGTCTTATCGATAAGAACAACCGCATTCTCATCAAATCTAACATAAGAACCATCGGCCCTTCTGAAGGCCTTCTTTTGTCGAACAACAACAGCGCGATGAATGTCCTTTTTCTTTACAGTCTTTCTTGGCTCTGCCTTTTGAACTGAAATTATCACTACTTCTCCAATCTCTGCATATCTCTTTTTTGAAGAACCAGTAACTTTGAACACCCGGCCTATTTTTGCTCCAGTGTTATCTGCTATTGATACTATTGAACGTGGTTGTAACATATTGGTAAAATTAAATTAACTTAAAGTGTTTATCCTTTGAGATTGGGCGACATTCAACAATCTCAACCTTATCTCCTATCTTCTTTGTATTTCCAGCATCATGTGCCTTGTACTTTTTGTGCTTCTTAACAAACTTTTTGTACTTTGGAACCATGACGTATTGCTGAACTGACACAACGATAGTGTCTGTCATTTTGTCCGATGTAACAACACCTGAAAGCACTTTCTTATTTGCTTTTGTTGTTCCATCTTCTGTTGTATTAATTGTCTTTTTCATATTTTATATTGAAATTATTTTGCCACAGCCGCTGCTGCTGCCTCTATCTTAGCCTCCAAGTTTGCCTTTGAAGAAAGAGCCTTTGTTTGAGTATTAAGTTCTGTAAGTATACGAGCAATATCTTTTCTGGTATTACGTCCTTCTTTTACATTTCTTGATTTTGATCCAGCTCCACCAAAACGAAAAGCCTGCAAAGAATCCTTCTTTTCATGTAAGGTCTTCATTAAATCTTTTCTGTTTTTGTCTTTAAATTCAGTCATTGTTTTATATTTAAATATTATTCTCTACCTACCACCCTAATTGTTACTGGTAATTTTTTACCTGCTTTTATCAAAGCACTCTTTGCAACTTCCTCTGTTACTCCATCTACTTCAAAAAGAATTCTTCCAGGTCTAACTTCCAAACAGAAACCTTTTGGCTCTCCCTTTCCTTTTCCCATGGGAACTTCAGCCGCCTTTTGAGTTACAGGTCTATCAGGAAATACTCTAGTCCACATACGTCCAGTTTTTCCAAGAGTTTTGGAAATAACCTTTCTTGCAGATTCAATTTGATTTGAAGTTACACGATATGAGCTAGTAGCCTTTAGTCCATATGAACCAAAGGAAACATCAACACCACGAGTAGCAACCCTAACTTTGTTTGGGTTCTCGCGGCCGACTTGCCATTTTCTGTGTTTAACTTTCTTTGGGAATAACATGGTAGTATCTTATTTAAATTATTTATTAAAAACTTCACCTTTATAAATCCAGACCTTGATACCGATCTTTCCATAAGGCAGGTTTGCCTCATAGTTTTTGTAATCAATGTCTGCTCTAAGTGTTTGAAGTGGAATTTGACCTTTCTTAAGAGTTTCTGTTCTTGCCATTTCTGCTCCACCAAGACGGCCTGTCATGTAAACTCTAACTCCCTTAACATCTCTACATGTCATAACCTTCTCAATCATTTGCTTCATAACACGTCTGAAAGGCATACGCTTTTCAAGCCCTTCTGCAAGCATTTGAGCGACAATTGGTGCACTTGATTCTGGAGATCTCACTTCTTCTATTTCTAACTTAAGTGCAGTTGTTTTTTCTTCTCCGTGCTTTCTTAAGAATTTCTCAATCTCTGCTTTAAGTTTTGTTGCCCCTTCTCCATTTCTTCCGATTATTATTCCTGGGCGTGAGGTCTTTAGAATCAAACGAATCATTTTGTCATTTCTCTCAATCTCGATATCTGCAATATATTGTCCACGCATCTTCTTTTGCAACCACTCTCTAACGAGAATGTCACATTTCAGATTTGCTCTAAACTTGGCATCAGTAGAAAACCAACGAGATTTCCAATCTCTGATTATTCCTAGTCTATGTGAATATGGGTGAACTGTGTGTGTCATATATTTTTATTTATTTTCTTTTTTTGATTCTTTTATAACTTTTGCAGTCTTTGTAACTTTTTCAACCTTAGCTGTCTCAATCTTTGCAACTGGTGAAACCAATCCTACCTTCTCAGAAAGAATTATTGAAAC
>CAJBHC010000072.1 GCA_903952785.1 uncultured bacterium
ATCTACGATATTATGTGAATGTAAAAAGAGCACGGCTTTGTGGTTTAGGTTGGTACCTTTCCATTATACCGCGCTCTTTTTGCATTTAATGCATATTTATCAACATGGAGGGAGTTTTTGGATTCACGGCTGTACTACTTGACAATGATGGTGAACTATGGTTATATTCTAGGCGGAACAGTATGCTAAAACTGAACTGGATTTTATATGAAGTTTATGCGGGCAATTCCGTTTAAACCCATACATAGTCCTACACCCCGGCACGAAAGATAAAGCACTTGAATACAACGTTACTAATCATGTTGACACTAGCCATCACAGCCCTCTTGCCTAGCTTGATGGTTGTCCAAATGTTCATCACGAGGTCGCTCGAGCCTAGTCAAAGTATCGGATCGGCTTGGAAGGACATCAAGGAGTCATTCAAAATGGGCTGGGGCTTCCGGTGGTCGCTGATGATCGCTGGCATCAGCCTTCTGATCGTCGCTGCTACAATCCTCATGTTGTTCTCTCGCCTGTAGGTGGGGCGACAGCCACCATCCACCGCGTCCCTCCCCGAGGGCCGCGGTGTTTTGCTTTCTCTAAAAAACTGCTACTATATCAATATATGGAAGAAATAATTGCATTGGCTAAAAGACGCGGTTTTATATATCAAGGTTCAGAGATTTATGGAGGTCTGGCGGGTACTTGGGACTATGGGCATTTGGGGCTCGCGCTAAAGAACAACATCAAAAATATTTGGTGGAAGCGTTTTGTGCTAGATAGAGACGATATGTATGGAGTCGATGCAGCAATTCTTATGAATCAAAATGTTTGGAAGGCAAGTGGTCACGTTGCGGGTTTCTTTGATCCACTAGTTGATGATGTAAAGACTAACAAAAGATATAGAGCTGATCACTTACTCATGGAGGCTGGTGTTGATATTAAAGGAATGTCACTGAAGGAAATGGACGCCTCTATCAAGGAGAAGGGAATTAAGAGCCCAGAAGGTAACGCACTTGGTGATGTTAGACAATTCAAGATGATGTTCACAACTCATGTTGGTGCAAATCAAGATGAAGATTCTGTATCATACCTTCGTCCAGAAACAGCACAGGGTATGTTTGTTAACTTCAAAAACACTCTGGATTCATTCCATCCAAAATTACCATTTGGTATGGCTCAAATCGGAAAGGCATTTAGAAATGAAATTGCACCAAGAGACTTTATATTTAGAACTCGTGAATTTGAGCAAATGGAAATAGAGTATTTTGTTAATCCAAATAGTTGGGAAGAGTCTTTTGAACATTTTAGAAAAGAAATTCATGCATTTGCAGATGAAGTTGGTTTAACTCCTTCTAAAATTCACGATGTAGAAATTGCGCCCGAGGACCTAGCTCACTATTCAAAGAGAACAATTGATTTTGAGTTTGATTTTCCAATGGGTCAAAAAGAACTTTACGGCCTGGCTTATAGAACAGACTTTGACTTGAAGAGTCACTCTGATGCATCGGGAACTGATTTGTCTTTCTTCGATGAAGAAACAAAAGAGCGATTCATTCCACATTGTATTGAACCATCACTTGGAGTGGATAGAACTGTTTTGGCGGTTCTTACTGATGCATATTCTGAAGATGAGGTTGGCGGAGAGAAAAGAGTCTATCTAAAATTGTCACCAAAGATTGCACCGGTTTTGATTGCCGTTTCTCCATTGCTTAAAAATAAGCCGCAGTTGGTAGAGAAGGCTAGGGAAGTATACTCAGTTTTGAAGAAGGAATTTCCTGGAAGAATAATGTTTGACGATAATGGAAATATCGGAAAAAGATACAGAAGACAAGATGAGATTGGTACACCGTACTGTATTACAATTGACTTTGATACAGTAGAAAAGGATCAAACAATGACTTTGAGATATAGAGATTCAGCTACGCAGGATAGATTGTCTATTGAGCGGATTGTGGAGGTGGTTAAGACGGCTTTGGTGTAGCTGGGGTGAGCCTTGACCCAGGACTTTGCAGTCCAAGCCAACTAGTGGTATTCTTTAGGTGTGCCAGATAAAACCAATTCTATAAATCTAAATATAAGCTTTAAAACACTCTTCAAAATAGCGGTGTTTCTCTTGGGGGTGTACTTTCTCTTTGCCTTAAGAAGTTTGGCACTAATAATCCTCACGGGAATTGTTATTGCCTCAGTTGTGGAACCGGGGGTTAAGTGGTTTGTTAAAAGAAATATTCCAAGAGCGTTGTCTGCAATTCTTGTTTACGCCATAATTGTTGGGTCAATTTCCATTCTATTTTCCTTCGCTGTACCTACCCTACTTGGAGAAACTGTCTCAGCGGTAAACAGTATTCCTAAATATGTTAAAACCATTGATATCTTTAGCCCAATAAATAAAAATGCATACACAGGTACAAAGTTATTTTTTCCAGAAATTCCAACCACAATTTCTGTCGGAGATATAATCTCAAGAGTAACGGGCGCAGTTTCAAATTTCTCTGGGGGAATGTTTGATACCGTTGCGGGATTCTTTGGTGGAATAATTAGTACGATTCTTGTAATGGTTATCGCATTCTATCTCTCAGTTAGGGAAGACGGGGTTGGAGAATTTCTCTCCATTGTCACCCCTCCTGAAAAAGAAAAGTATGTCAGAGGTTTGTGGCAAAGGGCAGAGACAAAAATTGCAAGGTGGATGCAGGGGCAACTGGCTCTCGGATTGGTTGTGTTTGTATTCATATATGTTGGACTTACCATAATTGGTATTAAGCATGCATTTCTTCTTGCTTTAATTACTGGTGTGTTTGAGCTAATTCCAGTGATTGGAATGACACTTTCCGCAATACCCGCTTTTTTCCTAGGTGTTCTTGATGGAGGAATTGGAGTAGGACTATTTATTGTTGGACTGTACTTGGTTGTTCAACAGATTGAAGCTCATGTCTTCTACCCTTTGGTTGTTAAAAAGTTAGTTGGGGTTCCACCTCTCCTTGTTATAATATCGCTTGTTGCTGGAGCTGAGCTTGCCGGTATTGTTGGTGCAATACTTGCGGTACCCATCTCTGTTGCACTCATGGAGTACATAGATGATGCTGAAAAGCGCAAAAAAACCTCTTCTGTCCCGGCGGAAAATCTGAATATGTAAAGCTTGGGCTCTTACATAATATTTTCTGTTGCCAAAATTTTGCTTGGTATTATAATCGATAAAATAAGAATAAAGATATGTATCAAAATAATAAATCATTTTATATTACAACCACTCTCCCTTATGTGAATGGTGATCCTCATATTGGATTTGCGATGGAGATAATTAGAGCGGATGTTATAGCGAGGTATAAAAAGGCCCTAGGGTATGATGTGTTTTTTAATACCGGAACGGATGAGCACGGTCTTAAGTTGTATGAGGCTGCTA
>CAJBHC010000073.1 GCA_903952785.1 uncultured bacterium
CATTTTGATTCAAACTGAATGTACTTGTTAGAAGATTTACCAATCCCCAAACAGATACCATTACAGCTAAACCAATAATACCCCAAATGATGTATCCTCTAGCCTCTGCTCTTTGCTCTGAGTCCTTAGCTGAGAAAACCAGCTTAAAGATACCCCAAAGGAAGAATAGAACCGTAAGACCGATAATAAAAGGGATCAGTCTGTTGATGAAATCACTTGCTTGTGCCAATAGTGCGTATAGACCGCTAATTCCAGGTTGTGCCATATTATATAATTAATTATTTTTATTAAATGATAAGCTTATCGTTTATAAGTAACGAAATGTCACTTACTACTATTATACATCAATATTTAAAAGTTATATACATCGTCAACAAAAAAGCTGTGGATTCTTAAATGTTGCTAGAATAACAAAGGAGCTGGGAATTCAGGCATCATCACCCCTCTTGCACCAAAACCAAAGAATGATATCAATAAATTAACCAACCCCCAGACAGAAACCATTACAAACAGTGCAATAATTCCCCAAACGATATAACCCCTTGCTTGCTCTCTCTCCTTTGAGTCTCTATTAGAAAAAACTAATTTAAAAATACCCCAGATAAAAACGAGGACTGTAGCTCCCAATATAAACAAAATAGCACTGTTTATAAATCCGATTAAAAAAGGAATCAAACCTCTGGCTCCATTTCCGCTATTTAACATTTTATTTTAAATTAAAACCAATAATTATTATCGTATCGAAAAAGCAAGGGCTAGTTCAGCTGAGGAATGAGCAACCCCCCTGAGAAGAATGTTGAGGTCAAAAGATATACCAAACTCCAAACGGAAATCATAACAGCAAGACCAATAATTCCGTAAGTTATAAAGGCTATTCCCTCCTGCCTCTTCTTGCCATCGGCTCCAGCTGTTACCGTCTTGAATACTCCCCACAGAAAAACCAGAAGGGCCAGTGCGATAATGAACGGCACAAGATACCCCCTAATTATATCAATTAGACTGGCAACCAAACTTCTAAAGTCTGTAACTCCGCCATAAACCTGCGCCATTAAAGAATTTTTATTTAAATCCATTTTGTTTTTAATTATACGATTAATACAACCGCCCCCTCCCCGACCCTCTCCAATCTATTGCGCCCATTCGTGTCCACCTATGCGCCACTCCCACTATTGTTGCCCACTGCCAACCTGTGTGATTGTAGTTCTGACAACAATGGAAATTGCTTGAGCACCAAAGATTATTGCAATACCTATAACAACATACAAAAGCATATCTCTTGCCTTCTTTATCTTTGCTGGATCTCCACCTGCCAAGACAAATTTTAGACCAGCTAGTATAAGATAAACAACAGCAAGGATACCAGCAATAACCTGAACTGTACTTATGACAATATTTAATACCTGATCAAGTGTTGATGTGTTTCCCAGAGGGTTACAAATTGTTCCTGGGGCACAGGCTCCATCAGGCGCAGCGTATACATAGTCTGTTGTAACAAACCCAAAACCAAAGACTGCTGTCAACATTATTATTCCGATAACCATATTTGAAATTAATATATTTTTTTTCATTTTTTATTGGCTTAAAATTCCGCCCTCTCCACCATAGAAGAGTGGGTCTACCCCAAGATTCTTCAATATAAAGTATACAATAATCCATCCACAAAGGGTATACATTAAACCCCACATAAGCTTGGTGATCATGTCTCTAGCTTTTTTGACCTTACCAGCATCCCCACCTGAAGTTAAATACATAAATCCAGTGTAAAGTAAGACTAAGACAAAAACGATACCAATTAATTCAATACCATAATGGATTATTGCATTTAACAAACTTATAAAATCAATCCAACCACAAGGCTCTGGTGACTGAGTACAATGCAACAATATTTTAGAAACTGGATTCACAGCCTGAGCCCCAACAAGCAGAGGCTTGGCAATTATGGAAAAGACTATTGTAAAAATTAAAGCTGAAGGTAAATAATCAAGAACTGATTTGCCAAGTTTTTTGAATAAGTTGTTTTTTATCATTTTAATTATATTAAAAGTTATTAGGATTTGATCCAGCTATTAAACTTTCAAGTCTTTGATTAAGTGTGTTCCTTGCCTCACTACTTGAAACCTTGCCAGTTGTTATTAAATCTATGAACTCTCTGAATATTGAATCCGTCACAGTGGAATTTGGATCAATCCAAGTTTTTGATTGAATAGTTGCTTTTGCAAATATGTCACTATAAGTGTTTGCTCCGTTAGATATTGTTAGCAAATCTCTTCTAGCAGAAGGCAGATTATTTATTTTTGATAACTCAGTTTGAGAAGCTAGAGAAACCAACTGCGTCATGACGCTAAGGGCAGCAGCTTGATTTCTGGACTGCTTGACCATTGCAAGTGCACTTATCTTGGCGTAAGAAGTAGCTTGAATACCAGATGCTCTATTTTCGTCCTGTGGCATAAGTGTCACATCAAAATCTAGGTTTGGATTTTTACGCTGTAGAACAGGATATTCACTAGCATAACCAAAGTACATCGCCAAATTTCCTGCAATGAAAGCGTCTCTTGAGTTTACCAATGATCTATTCCATGAATATCTTTCATTATTAGGATTTGAAAAAGATGTGTAGAAATTTGTTGTTCCCTCAAAAACATTTACACCAGAAAGTGACGGAACATCAACAGTTGAAACATACCTTGTAACATTTGGATCATATTCAATTAAATTGTTTCCACCTTGAAGCATTAAGTTGATGAATATTTCTTTGGAGTGATTAATATTTGACGATTCGCCAAGCGCAACTGCTGATCTAATAATTTCTGACCTATCTGTCCTCTCCGTAAGGCTTGGAATTTGAGATGATAATTGTTGCCATGTCTTTGGAGGCTGGACGATTGCAGCATTATTAAACATTGTTTTATTCCAATACATCACAAGTGGATCTACATTAAATGGAAGGGCGTAAATTCCATCTGCTGTCATAAAGATATTGGCAGAATCTATAAATGTATCAGTGAATGTTCTTTGAGGTAGAGTTTTGAATGTAATTGGTTGTAATTTTGCCCTCCAAGAAAATAGTTTTGAATCATCTATCATTACAATATCCGGCCCTTTGCCTTCAGCTAGTGCGTTTACAAATTCTGACTCATAAGTATCGACATTCTTTTGAACATAGGTTACATCCATCGTCTTTTTCTGAGGGTCAACAGCAGCAAGAAGGTTTTTAATATCAGCTTCTGGCTCTGTTCCCCAAATTGTTGCTTTAACAGCAGAATTATTTGACGAATTAGTGAATGCTGCAAATATTATAACACCAACTACTGCTGCAAAAATAAATACTCCGATGAGAATGATTTGAAATGGGCTTGATGATTTATCCATATATAAATATTATAACTTAATCTTTAAATTTAAACACTAGGCCATAGTGATATTCTCCTGCATCAAATTCTTTATCTTGCACCATCCCCTCTTTATTAAACCAGGTAACTATCCTATCTTTTGGAATTATACAATCCGGATGAGGTCCAAAATGGCCAAATGAATCAACCCAATCAATTACAGCAACCTTTCCTTTCTTTTTTAAAATTCTAACAGCCTCTTTGACCACCTTTTCTGGATAGTCGCAGACAAACAGAGTATTTGCAACAACCACCCTATCAACACTTTCTTTTATTAAACCTGATCCATTTGGAGATTCTATATCACCATGGAGAACCTCAATATTTTTATGATGAAAAAGTTTTGCTTCATTAGCAATTCTAGTTAACAAATCAACTCTTGTATCAATAGCATAGACCTTTCCATGTGGACCAACTTTTTTTGCAAGTGCCATCGTAAAGTATCCAGCTCCCACATCAAAATCTACAACAGTCATACCCTCCGCGATGTTCATGTCATGTAATGCTTTCTCAGGTTTAACAAAACTCATATACAAATATTATATCAATAAACACAAAAAGCACCTAATAAAATATAAACATATATGATCAATAATTATTTTTTGTAAAAAGGGATGGCCCCGGCGCTCGCGCGCCGGGGCCTGGGTTGGGATTTGGTGAAGTGTTTAGGGTAAAGAAGCTTTTCCATGTCTGCCGAGTTTGATCTGTTCGCCCACAGGCAACCAGATCATATTCAGAATCCGGAAAAATTCCAACGGCGTCTTGAGTGTGTTGGTCTCATGATTGAGGGCTAATCGTTTTATAACTGGGTGCATGTACTCCAAAAATCTGTGCACATCAGAAACGTGTAGTGCTGTAAATTCAGCTCTTGACCACTTTGCGATGACGGTCTTCAGCGTCTCATTCAAATTTTGATCAACGTTTCCGTGACTGAGCGAGGAATCGATTGACCTAAACTTCTCAGTATCACTGCAGGAGAACAACCACTTTAGATGCCGATAGGAATTCCTTAGAAATTCTTCGGTATGCTTGGTTCTGACTTTTTTCACTGGAATTCTAGCCCAACGTGCCACAGCCGAAATCAATTGGTTGTAACAACAATGAGACTTTTTATCCACGTAGGAAAGGTTCTCTGGTACAGTTTCACCACCCTGACATCCAGGTAATCTATGGTGACGATCACACTCGGAGACAATGAAAGCCTTTCTCTCTGCATACGTACTCCACCAAAAGCCCTTAAGCTCAGCAAGAGTTAGGTGGTGGAACATATAGCGAAGCGGTTCTTTTGATTCTCCCCAATGCACCAAGGCAACACGGGATAAAAATGCCTTATCATTTTCATTAACAGAGAAAACTTGAAATCTCCTCTTCTTACGTTCTTTTTCTTCCCTTGCCTTTTGTCTTGAGTACCTTCGTCCTCCTTTCTTGATATGATTGGTTGTTTTTTTGGCTGTCCGATTTGCACGTCTATCTGCAATCTGGTCCTCCTTTTGGTTTAAGTTTAAATTAGAAATGTCCAATGGATGTAAATCCTCATAAATAATGCTCTTTTTTAATTTTTTTGCAAGAGACCAGTATATTTATTCTATAAACAAATCAGCGACGCCAACCCATCTCCCTCTCGTAATTTCATAATCCTAACTCCTTGAGTATCGCGTCCAAGAGTTGGAACTTCTTTCAAATCACATCTGATAACTTGACTCTTCTTTGAGATTGCAACAAGCTCTTCAAGCTCAGCAGTTAATATTCTTGCTGAAATCAAATCTCCCGTCTTTGGAGTCACCTTCACGGTCTTGATTCCAGATCCACCACGCCCTTGAATCTTGTATTCCTTGATTGGAGTTTTCTTTCCATAACCATTTGATGACATGACCATCACTGTCGCGTCAGTTACATCCTTTGCAATAGTATCAGCTCCAACCACACTCACATCCTTATCCAATTTCATAACTCTAACTCCCCCAGCGGAGCGACCCATCTCTCTAACATCACCTTCATCAAATCTGATTGATTGTCCATCAGAAGCTACAACCATTACAGAATCTTTCTTCTCAACAAATGATGCGGAAACCAATTCATCTTGCGGATCAAGTCTGATTGCAATAATTCCACTTCTTCTAACATCCAGGAAGCTCTCAACAGAAACCTTCTTTCCAGTTCCCTGCTTTGTAACCAAGAACAAACTCAGACTATCTCCCTTCTTAATTTGTTTTGGCATTGGTAGAACTGAAGTCACCTTCTCACTATCAGAAAGAGACAAGAAGTTCATAATGGACTTTCCTCGAGTAGCGCGCTTTCCTTCTGGAATATCATACATCTTAATTTGATACGCCTTACCTTTATCGGTAAAGAACAACAAATCACTGTGAGTTGTAGTTGTTATGAGGTGAGTTATAAAGTCCTCCTCCTTAGTGTCTAGATCAACAACACCAACACCGCCTCTCTTTTGCTTTCTATATTCATCAGGATCAGTTCTCTTAATGTATCCGCCCGATGTAAGAACAAGCACACTCTCCTCATCTGGAATAACATCTTCAATACAGAAATTCTTTGCAGCGTGCTTTATAATCTTTGTTCTTCTATTATCACCAAATCGCTCCTTAATATCAGCAAGCTCATCCTTAATAATTGTCAAAACTCTCTTAGGATTCTTTAAAATATCTTCACATTCTTTGATGAAAGCTTGAACCGCCTTTAATTCATCTTCAATCTTCTTCCTCTCAAGTCCAGCAAGCTTCTGCAATTTCATTTCAAGAATTGCGGTAGTTTGTCTATCGGAGAATTTAAACTCCTTCATCAAATTAGCATGAGCAGTTGGAGTGTCTTTTGATGCTTTAATAGTTTTAATAATTGCATCGATATGATCCAACGCCTTCTTCAAACCTAGCAAAATATGCTCACGGTCTTGCGCTTCTTTCAAATCAAACTCTGTTCTTCTTTTGATAACTTCCTTTCTGTGTTTGATAAATTCTTCAAGACAAGATTTCAGAGATAGAGTCTGCGGTACGCCATCAACAAGTGCAACCATGTTGTAGTGGAAAGTTGCTTCAAGCTGAGTGTGTTTATATAGGAAGTTTAAAATATTCTGAGGATAACTTCCACTCTTAAGTTCAATTACAATTCTAATATCTTTTGTTGATTCATCACGCAAATCCTTAATTCCTTCAATTTTTTTCTCACGATACAAATCTGCTATTGCTTCAAGTAGGGTTGATTTATTAACTCTGTATGGAATTGAAGTAATTATAATCTTAGATTGTCCAGCTTTTTCTTCAATAATTTCAGCCTCACCTCTGACAACCACTCCGCCTCTTCCGTGAATTAAAGCTGCTACAATATCTTTTTCATTGTACGCTACACCTCCGAGTGGAAAGTCAGGCCCCTTAACAAACTGAAGTAAATCTTCCGATGAAGCATCAGGATCACCGATCAAATGAGTTGTGGCATCAACAATCTCTCTCAAGTTGTGAGGAGGAAAGTTTGTTGCCATACCAACGGCAATACCAAGTACGCCATTCAAAAGCAAGTTAGGAACTGCGGTTGGCAAGACCGTAGGTTCTTTACTTGTTCCATCATAATTAGGTACAAAGTTAACAGTTTGCTTTCCAATGTCCCTTAGCAACTCAGAAGAGAGTCTGGACATCTTTGCTTCAGTATAACGCTGAGCAGCTGGAGGATCACCATCGACTGTTCCAAAGTTACCTTGTCCAATCACCAGCGGATATCTCATTGAAAAATCCTGCGCCATGTTAACCATGGACATATAAATAGCAACGTCTCCGTGTGGGTGAAAATTTCCCATCACGTCTCCAACTACTTTAGCTGACTTAACGGTCTTGGAAGATGCAGTGAGACGCATTCCGTTCATGGCATAAAGAATTCTACGATGCACTGGCTTAAGACCATCTCTAATATCAGGAAGAGCACGATCCGTAATAACAGACATGGCATAGTCAATGTATGACTTCCTCATTTCCTGTGTCAGATTTCTATCTTGTATTTTGTCAGAATTATCTGCGATAACTTCTACAACTGCGGTTTCTATCTTTTTTGCCATTTTTCTTTTTTCTTATTAAAAATTTGTAATTAATTTTCTGTTCCCACTCCTGCCCCAGCTCCAATATTTGCACCGGCGTCAGCACCCGCCTCTTCTGGCGTAATCGGATTACTTAATGAATCAAGATTGTTATCCACCGCCTCCGCTTCAATTGTCACACCACTTGATGTAGTTGTGGAATAAACGGTGCCGTCAGCAGAACCAGCTCCAGTATTTTGTGATAGTCCCAATGTACCATTATCATATTTAACTTCATACTGTCCTCCCATAAATTTTTTCTGTGTCAAACCTTTTATTGAATCGAAGAATGAACCAAATATATTTCCAGCCTCCTGCTTCACAACGCCAGCTGGACTTAAATCTCCATCAACCGCAGTTGCGACAGAGGCACTGTTATCAACTGTATTTAAGTTTGGAATAAACCATGAAAAAACCCACAGACCTCCAATAACACCAGTAAATAAAATAGATGCAGTAAAGGCATACAATACTCTATAATTTTCTGATTTTTGTCTTACGTTGTCAAAATGTTTAGATAGCATGATTTTATTTTTATAATTTTATACTTTTATTTATCTTCGTCTAATCTCCTGCCCAAATCATTTGATTTGGACTCGATTTTTACGCTTAAAAATCTCTTACTGCTGTGGTAATAAAACTATTATATCACCATTTTTACCATCAAGGTCTTTTTTCTTGATTGTTAATTTATCCACCGGCTCACTATGATCTCCTGCCTCCTTTAGGAACGCAACAAGTGACTCATCTTTTTTACTATCAAAATGAATCGGAATAATAATTTTAGGCTCCATGTTCATTGCTAGCTTGTATGCTGTCTTTGCATCAAGCACACCATTTCCACCAATTGGGAGAAAAAGAATGTCTACTGAGTCAATCGCATCAGCCGTATCCTTTGGAAGCGGACCGTCTTGCGCACCAAGGTACAGCATATTAATACCTTCAACAGTCAGAGCGTAGATGGTATTGATAAGCTTAGGATCATCCTTATCAATATCATACGATGACTCCCCTGCTAGGCCTTTGATAAAGATACTATTTACTTCATATTCTCCAGGACCAGAAACAACAAACGGCTTCTTGTCTCCATAGACCATTTCAGCTCCCCCACACATGTCCTCATGTGGCAAAGTTTCAAGAGCAATATCAGCTCCAAATTTATTAATCTTGTACGATGAAGTTTTTGCTGGCGGATTAAAGGCCAACACCAAATCCCCATACTGAATCTTAACAGCCTCACGGCCCAAATACGTAATAATCATGGGGATATTATACACTATTTTAAATTCTTTGTTTAGCCCCACCCTCCTTTTAGACATGAAAATATAGGGGTGTAAAGTTGGAGGTTACAGATCGTTCGTGCAAGTTGCAATTTTATAAAATAGGCATAAAATTGTTTCCAATATGAGCGCAAATAATTACATAAAAATAGAAGAGACTTCTGCGGACAAATTTAGGGTTGCAGAAAAAGACTATGAGACTGACTCGGATATATGTCACCTAGGCGATTTTGATTTACTCAAAACGGCAATTAAAGAAGCTGAAGATTATATGGCAGACATAGAGAATGAAGTCGAGTATGGGATACGATTTTCTCTGATTGATAATAAGGCTGATAGCAAAGATTTTGATGCACAGAATATTAAGAAGGAAAATGCAGAGAATGAAAGGGATTGACAAAAGGTGGCTTATAGAAAAGATAGGATTTATCGATAAAAAAAGTTTGAGGAATATAAGAAAAAATGCCAGAAGTTTATTCTGACATTTTTCTACTTGTTCTCCTCCCTGCGGAGGTAAGGCCTAGGCCACTTGTATCTATACAATAGCAAATTGGCTAAATAAAATCAATAAAAGCAAACTAAAATCAGCTGGCCCTACTACACGAAGTTAGAACTCTTTTGATGCAAGGGAAGATGGTGTTTTATTACCACACCCTCCGATACACTGTTTAGCCTCTAACTCAATTTATAAATAATCAGTTCTCTCGCCTTAATCAGTTGTAGGTATTTTATGAAGAGGAACAGATTTAATATGATCGAGGCCTTTTTTTACACCAAGAATGAAATCGTCTACTTCTTCTTGACCATCACCTTCAGCAGGAAAATTAATGTCCAAAACACCGCCATCTTCATCCTCATAAGGGTATTTGACTTCAATTCTAACACGACCAGTTTCAGATCCGCTTAATTCCAAATTAAAATTCATTCCGAGAGCAGGTGAACTTCCTTTACTTCCACTTCTTTTGCTGATATTTGGAGCCTCGTATTCATTCAGCTCATCTCTTTCTATAAAAATTATGGAAGATTTATTACTCAAAACTTCGATATTTTCAGTGCAGAGCCGATTTTCAGCAGAAAATCGGCGTTTCCTCAGGAGACCTGTATTCCGTGCGGGGTATTGTATTTTCCCCAAAAACATGCATAATAACCAAGTCAGATTATTAGCAATTCCAAGCACTGTAACCCCTGCCG
>CAJBHC010000074.1 GCA_903952785.1 uncultured bacterium
CACCATGCCTGGTAAAAAAGAATAAACATTTAGGTGAGGAATTAAAAAGTCATATATTTCATCAATGATGCAAGTTTTCTTTGCAAAGTATTCCGTCAATTCTATTAATTTGGCGATAGATTTTGGGTTTATCATATAAGCATGAGCGCAAACGGTACTATCTATTTTGTAAATATATTTTACATCTGTTTTGTGACAGTATTTCATATCTGCGGATACGCTGAAATAGAAAATATCCCAATCAAATTTGAAGTTCTTATCAAGATAATCTAGCCTTTCTTTAAAATCATCGCAAAATCTAACATCGTCCTCAAAAATCACGATAGGGGATAATGAATCCATATTTTGCTTGTCTAAGCTTTTTTTTAAAACTGAATAATGAGATAACGTACAACCCCATTCACCTACGGTTCTTATTCTGGTACCGTGGTTTCTGGGAAATCTACATACGTTAGACAGCTTAAGATCAGGAAAATTTACGATATCTTTATCTTCTAGTGCGGAAAATCTCTCCGCTGTAATATTATTCTTCAGAAATTCTTTTTCTACGTTTTCTTTTCTGTCTGTTCTGTGATCTAGGTTAATGTAATATGCTTTCCATGAGTTAGTCTTAAAAATAGATTGTGTAGCTATTGGGTCATGGTTACGAGGTATTGTTTCAAACTTGGATAAAATATTTGCAACATCAATATGAGACTGGGGATATTTCTTTTCGCTAACAAATCTTTCTGCATAGCCAGAGATTTCACCAAATTTATAAAGTGCGTATTTAATTAATTTAATACTGATCTTACCTGAGTCTTTTTCTTTAAATATGATCATAAGTTCACTCCAGCTTTTTTTGAATAACCATAGGATTATTAGACTGGCGTTGAAACCTCTGTCTTTTGGGTATTTTTCATGCAAAATGATGACCTCATAGTCTAGGCCTCTGGCGTAATTTTGACCTTCTTTGAAATGATGCAATAAAGTCCCTATTCTCATGTTTTAATGTATATATATTACCCTATATTATACATATTAGGTACGTAGCTCTGTAAATTTGCCTTTTCCTGGCTTTTAGGTTAATATTGCCCCTATGAAAGCTGATATACATCCTAAATACAATACAGACACTAAATTCACATGTTCTTGTGGAGCTGTGTTTTCTATTGGTTCAACAAAAGACGCTGTAAGCATAGAAATCTGTTCACAATGCCACCCATTTTATACTGGTAATGAAAAGATTCTAGATGCTGCTGGGCGTGTTGAGAAATTCAATGCAAGACGAGCAAGTGGAGTAGCAGCAGCTGCTACAAAGAAGGCACCTGCAAAGAAGGAGTCAAAGAAATAGCGTATTTAACAAAAAGGCCGCTCAGTTAATTGGCGGCTTTTTTGTTTGCCTGTTAAGATATAGGTAAGATATAGATAATATAAAAATTATGGAAAATTTAGACGAATTAAAACAAAATTTTAAAACAAGCTTTCTCGCATATGAATACGAGCGTCTTTTGGCGCAGAAAAAAGATATTGAAGAAATGTCTACAGACCCAGAAATGATGGAAATGGCCAAAGATGAGATGGCTACTTTAAATGAACAAATCAAGGGGATTGAGGATAGGGTGGCGGAAATTCTGAAAGCAGATGAAGAAGAGGAAGATTTTCCTTCTGAAGTTATTTTGGAAATTAGACCAGGGGCAGGTGGAGAGGAGTCATCACTGTTTGCAGAACAATTGGCTGTGATGTACGAGAAATATGCCGATTCACAGGGTTGGACCTGGAGAGAAATTGACGTAAGTAAAAGTGAATCAGGAGGTTATAAGTTTGCAAGTATTGAGTTTAAAGGTAGGGAAATATACAAATACTTAAGATTTGAAATGGGGGTACACAGAGTGCAGCGTGTTCCTGCAACTGAGAAGTCTGGAAGAATTCACACTTCTACAGTGACTGTTGCCATATTGCCAATCCGCAAAAAAGTTAAATTTGAAATTAATCCATCAGAAATTGAAATGGAGTTTTCTCGTTCAGGTGGGGCAGGGGGTCAAAACGTGAACAAGGTGGAGACAGCAGTAAGGCTAATTCACAAGCCAACGGGAATTGACGTAAGGTGTACTAGTGAGCGAAGTCAGCTTAAGAACCGTGAAATGGCTATGCAAATTCTAACTTCAAAACTTGCACAATTAAAAGAAGAAGAGGACGCAAAAAAGTTTTCAAAAGATAGAAAGGATCAGGTTGGAACAGGTGATAGATCTGAGAAGATAAGGACATATAATATTCTTCAAGATAGAATAACTGACCATAGAATCAAGCAATCTTGGCACAACATTGAGTCAGTCTTTCTAGGCAATTTAGGACCTATTCTACAAGCTTTACAGGATTTTGTGGAGAATGGTAAGTCACTAGCTTCTAATGATGATGCGTTTAATGGAGAGGAATAATTCTAGTATATATTGTGTTTTACATATATTAATTATGTATGATAGAATGGTAATAACCTAAGATAAATCAATCGAGTCGGATTTTTTTGGTAGCAATATTATGATAAAACTTTTGTACGAATCTAGAGAGATAC
>CAJBHC010000075.1 GCA_903952785.1 uncultured bacterium
CCCTGGAACCCTCGCTTCCCTCGCAAAACGTCTCTCCACCCCCAGAAGTACAATCGAATATAACATCAATAAATTACTCAACAAAAAACTAATAGCCATCTCCCTCCACAAGAAAAGAAAGATTTATAACCTTGTCCCTCAAAAAACCACCACCCTCCAAACCCTCCCCCCATCCCCCATCGTAAAAATTGGGCCCCTAACTCTATACTCTGGCTCTTGTGCAATTGAAACTCTCTGGCAAGAAGTAGTAAAGGAATCAAAGGGAAGCAGACTTACCGGCATTCAGCCAAGCCGCTCATTCAGAGAAGCAATTAAAAGATCTTCCAAGAAAATTGTTCACGGAGTCAGCCAAACAATAACCGATAAAAGATTTGTAATAGATTGCATCGTGCATGGTGATCTAACTAGAAGTGTTTTTAATCAATACGATGGAAATGAGGCAAAGTCTCTCGCCAAAGCTTTCACTGGCAGGCTGGAGGACATCGTTAAGGTGAATCCAAGTTTTATGGATGAAAAATCTGAAATGTTTATAATTGGTAATTTTTCTTTTTTTATCGATTGGTTTAAAGAGGTTGCTATAAAGATTGAGAATCAAAATATAAATCACCTATTACTATCCCTATATCAGGCAACCAAAGCATACGGCAAGAGATATGAGCAAGGTAGGGATATTCTGAGGGTTATTGGGGGAAAATAGTTGGATACTGTTATCTTACACCTCTCATCACCTCCAACACCTTCTTCGAAAACTTCTTCAATGGGAAACTAACCCAGGGCCATTTTGTTTTTGTTAAAGTTAAAAGTGCAACAACATAATGACAATCCTCCGTCGTGACAACACCGACATCATTAGACCATCTATTAATTGCATGTCCCCTTTTCCAAATATTTCTTATCGCACCAAGTATATTTATTTTATAATGATTAACCTCAAGCCATCCTCCCTTTCTATAATAATCCTTAAACTCAGGCAAATTTAATCCTCCCCTACCACTTCTAATCCATCTGTGCATATAAACCTTAAGCTTCATTGATACCCATTCATTCTCCAGCTTGTTTATCTCAATTTTATAAAAAAGTTCCACCAAATGTCTCGCACAAGTTAGTGTTATATCAAGGTGCCGATATTTCTCATCTTCTTTTACTCTACCCAAAAACTTTCTTGTAATTTCACTTCCCTGCCAATTGTTGGGAAGGATAATATTATCGTTCATACTTTCTCTTGTTACCAAGTCAATGAGCGTGTTTGACGCGGTATTATCACTTCTAGAAAACATCAAGTCTAAGAGATAATCTATTGTGACTTTGTCCCCTGCGACAAGTAGCGGTCGGCCGTCATCTGTAGTAAGCCTTGGGAAAAGTCTGTAGCTTTTATCAACATCGTTAGGGGATTTTATTTCAATTATTTCATCAAGCCTTAGCTTCTTTTCATGTATTTGACGAAGGACCTCCGCTCCAATAAAAACTTTGTAGACACTTGCTGGATAAATAAATTTATCCATATTGAAGCCTGATATTTCTGGAGTTTCGGTTTTAAGATTAATTACAGCAAAAGATATCTCCGCTGGCATAGGGCAGAGATTTTCTATTATGTCTTTTATTTTTTGAGTGAGGGCGGGGTTTTCGATCATTGCTATTCAAAATACTTCTCCAGAGCATTAAAGTGTCCAATCGAGCTTTTCAACTCCTTATAACTTTCTTTATCAACCCATTTATATTCGCCATGCTCATCACTTATTTTTAATTCCCCACTTATGTATTCACACCTATATCCAACAAGAAATATTGTCTGGCCAGCGTGCTTATAATTTTCTCCTATGACAAAAGTCCAAGTATAGAACGGGTCGTCTATTTTTATTTGTAATCCAGTCTCTTCTAGGACCTCTCGTACCAATGCTAATTTTAAATCAGTTTCATTGGCTTGAATTCTTCCACCGGGGATGTCCAATCTTCTATCGTCCGGTTTAAATAAGACGAGAACTTTTCCGTCCTTTTCTATAAATGCTTTTTGTCCTACAAAAAATAGGTTGTTGTCCATGATGTATTGATTATACCTCAGGTTGTGGTTTGTACAAATTTCAAAGTTAGTATTCACTTTAGATTTTGGTTTCCGCGGGGCCGCAGCCAAGCTGCCGGCACCCTGCTAAAAAATAGTCACTTCGTTCCTTTTTTTAGCGGGCCCACGAGGACTCGAACCTCGAACTGCGGTTTTGGAGACCGTCGTTTTACCATTGAAACTATAGGCCCGTAATGTTGTTCTTTTCAAAACCTAAGGTTAAGCAAAGATACCTTGGTTTTGTTCCTCTATCTTAATCTATTTTGGGCAAAAAGCCAATTTTTTTGGCATTTGTAAATTAGGCTTTATTTTTATAAATAAAGCTATTGAGTCCTTCCAAGGCTCCCCGCCTTCCCCTATTCGCTCTTCAATACTTTAGATGTCTTGCTACCCAAATCATACTCCACGGTCTGAACGCTCTCATTATCTGGATTATTCCAAGCTGTCTGATACGTTATTTTATCATTACCTTCAAACTTTGCTCCACCTGCAATTGTATACCCTTCCTTCTCCCAACTTGGTAAATCAAAGGTCTTGTTTTCCTTGATATAATAAACAGCAACGACCGCTCTATATGAATTGCCCTTTGAAAGGGTGGTTTTTTCTCTTGTGAATGCGATTATATTTCCATCATCGGAGATATCTTCAATTCGTTGCATCTTTAATTTTAGAGAATCTTTGACGATGATTTCACTCACCTTATTTGTCTTAAAATTATAAACGAAAAACTTTTTTGCAAATATTTGATCTAATACATAATATCCACCAATTCCATCTGGTCTTACATAAAAATACAATCTGTTTTTATCTGAGCTTAATTTATGAATGACAATATATGATCCCAAATCTATGTATTCATATATCTTCTTTGCCGCGCCCTTTAAATCAACAATTGATAGACTTGAGGTAAACAATACAGCGCCTGTATCATTTGTTGTAGTTCCTGTGTCTAACCTTGCAACCACACTTCTTCCATCACCCAACTCAATTGAGCTCTTAGTCAGATCAACCGACTCACTGTTTACTTGTTGTTTTTCATAAAGGTAATAATATAATAATCTTACGATTTTATCAATGAAATAAAGGCTCAAATTGGATCTCATAATCAGACATAAATAGAATATTTCAAAGATTGTTAATAAAGGTGACTCTGCTATAATTAAGGCATTATAAGTTAATCACAAAAAAATGGCCGAAAAACAAACAAAACCCGAAACATTTGATGTGAGTGAATTGTATGGGAGACTGGATCAGGCACTATATGATCACAGAGAGGAGGAAGCAAAGTATGAGCGGACAATAACGGATGAAATGGTAAAGAAATATGAATCCGCAATTAACACCGCAATAACAATTGGAAGAATGCATCCTCACCCCATTCCAAAAGAAGAACTCCACAAAGTTTTGGACAAGATGAAAAAAGATGGCGATATTGAAGAAGCCGTCCACAGAATAATAATGGAACACGTTTACTAATAAAATAATTTATGCACGAAGGAGCACCACATATGCCGTATGACGAAGAGCCTTTTAAGGTTTCTTCTCAAGCAGAAAAGTCACCAATGGAACAAGAATTCAGCTTTAGTGTTGATGTTGTTTGTGGTGACCTGGAAAATATAATTCCTTTATTTAATCAACACCTTGAATCAGTAGGAGATGAGATTACAGATGAAATGATTGCTTGGCAAGAACAGGCTGTTGAAACCATGGAAAATATTAAAGCTAGCAATCAGAGACCAGCTTCAATATCGGAGCTCATTGCTGAATTAAAAAGGAGAGAGAGACTTGGCGAATTAACAGCCCAAGCAAGAGAGTTGATTGTGGGCCTATTATAGAAATTAAAATTGGGTAAAAGAATTGCGCCGCGGACCCTGAAGGG
>CAJBHC010000076.1 GCA_903952785.1 uncultured bacterium
ATAAGAAATGCGATATCCGGAATTGTATTGTTGTCCGATTATAAATTGAGAAAGATATGAATTATCACTTATGAAATAACGCCAGCGCATATCATTTTGTTTGAATAATTCTTTCCGATTTATATTATAAAGATAAGTATAATTATTTGATTACATCATCCAGTATTACATATCCTGTTATCAAAGAAGATGCGGATAATGGTGTTGTGTTAGATAAACATGAGGTTATGTATTTTAATCGTAACAAAAGAGAAAAACAGAATATATTATTTTTTGATTCCATTGATAATGGTGTATAATAAATTATATGGTATTTGGATATCAACAAGGTGGTAGTTTTTCACAACACAAGCAAGCACTTGGGTTTGATGCCGCTGCTTCTGAACAGGTTCGTCTTAAACAAGTTACGGAGCAGAGAAAAAGAGATCAACAAATGCGTGCAAAACATGATATGGTATCTAAAGAGGTTAAACTTAGAATGGTGAAGGATGAGATAAGTAGGAGGGCTATGGATTTAAAGAGAGTGGAATCTAATATTGCTCGTCTGTCTGCTCCAAGCCATGCTCATGCTGAGAATTTTGATTTAAAGATTAGAGAACTAAGGAATAAAATTAAAGACCTTGAGAAGGAGATTGAAAAGGAGATAAGTCTAAAGGCCTATGCAGAAAAGATTGGCGCTAATCAAGAAAGAGAGATTGCCATTGTTGCCGGCAGAAAAAAACTTGAAGAAGGAGAGATTGCAAGATTAAAAACAGAGGAGCATCATCTTGAGATAGAGATTGCCGAGTTGAATAAATTGGCTGTCCAATAATTCCACAGTTTCTGTTTTTTTTGTGTCTTTTAATATGATTGAATTGTCGATCTGTGAATCGTGCCCTAGAAAGTGGACATTGACGATAT
This sequence comes from uncultured bacterium, assembly GCA_903952785.1. Lineage (GTDB taxonomy): Bacteria > Patescibacteriota > Minisyncoccia > Phycocordibacterales > CAIZLB01 > CAIJKW01. The sequence continues at coordinate 901 of CAJBHC010000076.1, forward strand.
CCGCTTTACTGGGTACAGTTCACTATAGTGTCACTTTATGTGAGTTGATACGGACTCTGTTCAAGCTACTGAACATAGTTGACGCTTAATTAACTCTTTTGTTTTACTTAAAATAATGTAAAATGGTTGTAATAATCTTTCCAAAATAATAAAAATGTTTATATTTAAATCTCAAAAAGAATACGCTTTAATTGATGCTGGAAATGGCTTTAAATTGGAAAAATATGGTGAATACTTGATTGCAAGACCAGACCCTCAAGCTTTATGGCCTAAGGTTGTTATGGGTTTGTATGCGGGTAGTTTTGTGCCGTCCGTAGGAAGTGGTGAAAGTTTGAGTTTGAAAGCGGGGAGTGATAATTTAAATCTTTGGCCAAACATTGATGCTGTGTTTGCTAAATCAGGAAATAGTGGCGGAAGCGGAAGAGGGGTTGACCGTGGTCAAAAAACGAGTCAAGGACAGCAAACGAGTCAAGGTCAACGGCTACGAGATGACTCAGCTCATAGTGATGAAGAGGGTGATACTGGAAACTGGATTAAGACAAGGACAATTCCAGAAAGATGGCCTGTCAAATTTGAGATGGGAGGTGATTTACCAGCACTCAATATTTATGCAAGACTAACTCCCTTTAAGCACACTGGAATCTTTCCTGAGCAATTTACAAATTGGAAGTGGTCAATGGATTTGATTAAAGAATCCTTGGATGAGTCAGGGGGCAGAGTTAAAAAATTCTCAAAGGAAAGTCCTCCAAAAATCTTGAATCTTTTTGGATATTCTGGGGCGGCAACAATCGCCTGTCTTTTGGCCGGAGCACATGTTACTCATGTTGATTCATCAAAAGGTGCCATAACTTGGGCAAATGAAAATGCAGAAATTGCTGGAGTGAAAGATGCACCAGTTAGGTGGATTTTGGAAGACGCTGTTTCCTTCATTAAGAAAGAGGTAAGAAGAGGAAATAAGTACGATGGAATAATCTTAGACCCACCAGCTTTTGGACGAGGTGCAAAGGGTGAGGTTTGGAAAATTGAAAAAGATTTTCTACCATTCTTGGAATTAATTTTTGAACTACTGTCTGACGATGCACTTTTCTTGATTTTGAATGGATATGCAGCAGGGTATTCTTCAATCGCATATGCACAAAACTTACAAAGTTTAACTGCTGTGAGAGGTGGTGTTGTTGAACATGGCGAACTTTGTATTGAACAAGATCTGGGAGGGTTTGAAAAGCTGATCGGCGACAAGTCGAGTGGCAAGATGGGGGACGGGATGAGAGACAGAATTGCAGCCACTATGCCCGCAATTTTGCTTCCTTGTGGAATCGTCGCACGCTGGAAATGTGCTTAGCAATATGATATAGTTGTAATCGGCGGTGTAATGAAAATCGTAAAGATTTAAAATTCAAATAAATAAAATTCAATTATGAATGAATCCATAGAGCAAGAAATTAAGGAAATGCGAGATGATTTGGACGAGATCAAAGAGATGATGGTTGAGAATAATAAGATGATCAGACGTCTTCATAATGCATATCGTATCTCTTATGCCGTTTCTATAATCAAATGGGTCATAATTATTGGCTTTACATTGGGTACATTTTACTATATTCAGCCATATCTTGAGAATATACTAAAACTGTATGGTAGTATAAATTCTTTGACGGGAGGGGTTGAAAATAATGGAGGAATTGATATCCTTAATGCGTTGAAGAAGTTTTAAGAGGGTGGGGAAGATAGGGTGGATGTAGGTGGCACAACGCCACATAATGCCGAGGTAGCTCAGTTGGTAGAGCATTTCCCTGAAGAGGAAGGGGTCGCCGGTTCGAGCCCGGCCCTCGGCACTAGAGTTTTGAATAGGTTAATTTAAGGTAAAAGAAACACCCGAGTCCTGTGAAGGACCCGGGTGGGTTTGGTTGTTTGGTTTTAGATCGGGGTGGTGACGCTATGGTTAGTAGCGTCGTTGTGGCGGGTACGGCATCCTCGGTTGAGGTTGACGTTGTCCACCAGGCAAACATTGCGGTACAGGCTGGCATTGTGGCACTGGCCGACACACAACAACTGGCTGAGGTCGACGAGGTGGTTGCCAGCAATTTGTAATTTGCTGACGTGGTTGTGGTTGCTGGCAGATCACCCTCGGTTGAGGTTGTCTCCATTCCTGTTGGAACGTTGGCTGTGGGCGGGGTTGCGGTCGTGGTTGCGGTGGTAAAGCCACTACAACCCTGTTTTTACACCTTATCCTCCAGGTCTCCTTTGTGACCGGATTGTGGAAGACAACTTCCCCATCGGGCACTACTTGGAATTGGGCACGCCCTTTTCCAATGTCATTCAACCAGTATTTGCAATCCGGTCCAAAGGCATCGGTCCAAAGGATTTTAACGCACCCCGGGGTCGGGGTGGTGGATTGGCCCCCAAAACAATCTGTGTTGAATATCTTCCCCACCATTTGATGGGGATTCCATTGCTGTTGTTGTGGTTGGTCGTACTGGCCCCCATTAGGAGGTCTCATCATCTGACCCTGCTGAGGGCCACCGACGCCGTTGAATCCAATGGTGGCCATTGGACCCACCGATATTTGCATCCCCCCACACGAAACGAGGTGGAGGATTGCGATCGCCAGGGCGATCATTTTGATTTTGATAATCATTTTCATTTTCTTGTCTTTCTAATCTTGGTTGTTGGTTTGGTTGTTCTAGATAGATATCATCCAGCTAACTATATGTTAACTAAGTAATATCTACCTAAAACCTCCAAAATCAATCAATTTAAGACAAAACATGAAGAACGAACATCACCAATCTTCTCTAAAACCTATGTATTTAAAGGAACTGTACAGCCTGTATTATATAACTATTAAACTTATTTGTCAAGCAGATTTTTGGCAAAAAAAATACCGCTCGGTGCGTGGCCTCCTAGGGGAGACGACGCACGAGCGATATGGTATTTTGAGGCGGTTTTTCATGCGCCTCGGGGGTTTTTGTTGATTGATTGGTTGCTCGCCCTGCATTCGCGGGGCACCGATGTACCTTGGCCTGTTAGGGCTTTGGCATGATAGGAACCCTCTGCTTGTTCCAGGCCCAGCGCCCATCATAGTAGATGGGCAGATCTTGACCCCACGGGATCCTCACAGACCCCTCTCCTCTTATCGAGGTAGACCGCTGTGGGACTTTCGCCGTAGACCTTCCCCCAGCTTGTCAGCTGGGCCCCCTTGGTGGGGCTCGCGGGGTGACCTACGAATGGGTTGGGTGGGCGGACTCCCTGGTGGTGGATCCCCTGTGGAAGGCTCCAGCTGTCCCAGCTCCAGTTGGGGAAGTAGTGAGTAACTACCTTTCCAGCGTAGTATGCCGCTGGGGCAAGTAGTGCGATCAGGGCGAGGGCGATGAACGGGGCTGCGATGCCTAATAGAATCTTATTTGTGGTTGACATGGTTGCTGTTGTTCTATTGGTTGTTGTTTGGTTTGGTTGCTGTTGTTGGTTTGGTTTGGTTAGACAGATACCGCCAAGCTAACCTTGGTTAACTAAGTAATATCTGCCTAAAACCGCTATAAACAACGACAATCAAGAAAAACAATCATGAACGTACCTTTCGGCCCGCGTCACATCTCTCAATCAACATGTTAAAGAACTATATGGAGTATTATATAACCATATGTTGATTTTGTCAAGTATTTTTTAAATATCCCTAGATACTCTTAATTCTAACCTTCATTTGCCTATCCTTATCAACCCTTGGTAATTTAAGTGTCAAAATACCTTGTGATTCAATAGCTTCAGCATGTTCAATATCAACTTCATGTGGCAATTGAATATTTCTTGAGAAAGAGCCCCAATAAAGCTCTCGATGGAAGTAATCATCATCAGCAACAATCTTTTCCTCTTTTCTAACACCTTTAAGTAGTACAGAATCTCTAGTTAAATTAATTTCCAAATCTTCCTTTTTGACTCCAGGAATCATAGCTTTGACGATAACGTCATCTTGCGTTTGATAGACATCAATAGATAGTTCACTATCAGCTGAAGAGTCATCCATCCATGAAGATCTATTTTTGTCATCAAATTGAGGATGAAGCTGAACATTCTTTTTAGGACCAGACATAACTGGCTTAGTATTTTTTGCTGGAGAGAAATCATAATCTTCAGCTTCTTCTAATTGCTCGTCTTCATCGATATTAACCGCACCCGTTAGTCTTTCAAAAAAGGATCTTTTTTTCATATTTTTTATATATTTACTATTCAATTATAATGCATTGAATAAAAAAAAGCCAGAATTCTTATTTAATTAGATAAATATTTCTGTTTTGGCTAAGGTGTTTGGGGAGAGCCCTAGAACTTTTTAATCATCTTCACCTTCTCTAATGACAAAATAAGAAGAATTATTGAAATCCAGACAAATGAAAACGCAATAAACATATTTTGTTCATCGCTTATCACAATAATATAATTAAAAATAGTATGGATTATTCCAGCGGCAATTAATCCAACTAGCGCCCAAGATACTTTACCTAACTTTTTCTTATAAAAACTATACCCAACAAATACTGAGAAAACTCCAGAGGCCGCAACATGAAGAAGGCTTGCCCCCATAAATCTTGCGGTGCCGGTCAATACACTGGCTACCATATCTCCGTTAAATAGTGGGGTTAATAAGAAGAGAGTGTTTTCCATTGCAGCAAACCCTAGCGCAACACTCATCATGTATATAAAAGAATCGATCGGTTGATCGTACACATTTTTTAATCTCAGCGCAACAAGCCAAGCTGCGCCAAATTTAACTGCCTCTTCAATAATCGCCCAGATATAAATTGCAGATAAGTTACCATCCATCAAGTCAAAAAGACTAACTGATATTTTTTGTAGAGGGTAAACCACAAATACTCCGATCATTCCCGCGATGAAAGATAGAAAAATAATATCCTTTGGTTCATGATGGTCATTTGATTCATGCATCCAAAACCACAGCCAAAAAACAGCGGGTAAGACTCCGCCGATTAAGGCGTACATAAAAGTTTCAATAGTAAAAAGCGGGACACTGTGTAGTATTTCCAGATAGCCTGATATTATATTTAAAAGGTTGGCCATTGTTCGGTCATTAATAATTCTCGAGTTTTAAGTTCTGCGGGAAGAAGTGACCAAATTTCTTGAGTGACATGTGGCATGAATGGATGCAATGTCTTAACGATTAATGCAAGTGTTTCTAATAAAAACTTTGCGCGAGATTTCTTTTTGGCAATTGCATCGGCGCTAAGATCATCAACACCCACAAAAATTTCTTTACTATCTTCAAGAATAATATCTGCAAACTCCTTCCATGTGTAATTATACAGGTCTTCTGCAACAATGTGAATCTTTAAGTTGTCAATATTTGTGGATATCGATTTAAAAATCTCATTTCTCTTTTCTATTAGCGCCAGATCAGCATTTGTAAAATTAACATGTGGATTATTTGCTGTATCATTTAAGCCTTCTGTTGCTGTTAAAATAAATCTTGTTACATTCCAAATCTTATTTGCGAAGTGTTTATAGCCTTTAATTTTATTTTCATCAATCTTACTATCAGTGCCGGGTGCTGTTCCAAATATCAGTGACATTCTACCGGCATCCATTCCAAATTTGTGAGCGATTTCTATTGGATCAATTCCATTTCCCAGCGTCTTTGAGAATTTTCTTCCTTTCATGTCACGAACCATTCCAGTGAATAATACTTTATGGAAGGGAACAGTTCCCAATACGTAGCCAGTCATAAGAATCATACGTGCCACCCAGAAGAAAATTATGTCATGACCAGTAACAAGGAGGTCAGTTGGGTGGTAAATTGAGAAGTCACTTAGAGGGCCAGTTTTTGTTGGCCAGCCCATTGTGGAGAAGCTCCAAAGGCCTGACGAGAACCAGGTGTCTAGTGTGTCTTCATCTTGAATCCACTCGCTTGCGTCGGCGCCCGTTGGCGCTTCTATCCCACAATAAATCTCATTGCCCTTATACCAAACGGGAATTCTGTGGCCGTACCAAATTTGACGGCTTATGCACCAATCGTTCAAATTATCTATCCAATTGAAATATGTTTTCAAGAAGTGCTCTGGCAACATCTCAACTTGACCACCTGAAACTGCTTTCTGCATTATTTCCTTGAGTGTAGTTTCTGATCCAGATTCTATTCCTTTGATACTTGAATGTTCCATCTTGAATGGCTTATTAACCGCAACAAACCATTGAAGCTTTGGAAGTGGTTCAACAATTCCGCCCGTTCTCTCTGCTGTTGAAACTCTCTGATCAATTTCCGTTTCTTCAATTAACAAATCATTTTCTTTTAGCCATAGAACTACGGATTCGCGTGCTTCCACAACTTTTTTACCAAGAACCTCTGGTCCACCAACCATCATACGAGCTTTTTCATCGATAACTTGAATCATTGGCAAATTGTGACGCTGTGCAATTTCATAGTCAGTCATGCTATGAGCTGGAGTGATACCAACAGCACCAGTTCCAAAATCCATCTCAGCTGCATAGTCTGCGACAATTTTAATTTTTATTGGGGCACCACAAAAATCCATTTCATATTCTTTTCCAACATATTCTTTATAACGTGCATCATCTGGATTAACCGCAACGGCAACATCACCCAATTTTGTCTCAGGTCTTGTTGTTGAAATTGCGATAGGGAAGTCCTTGCTATATTTGAAAGTATAAAACTTTGCTTTGCGGTCCTCGTAAACTATCTCATCATCGGAAATTGTGGTTTGTCCTTTTGGGTCCCAGTTGATAACCCTGTTCTTTTTGAAGATGAGGCCATCATCGTACATTTTTTTGAAAACTGTTTTAACGGCAAAGTTTCTTTCTTCATCTAGGGTGAAGGCTTCTCTTGACCAATCGATGGATGCGCCAAGGGTTTGAAGTTGTGAGACAATGGTGTCTCTACTTTGCTGTGCAAATTCGCCAATTCTCTTTAATAGCTCTTCTCGGCCTAGGTCATGTCTGTTTAACCCTTCGGCTTTTTGAATATTCTTCTCAACCATTGATTGAGTTGCAATAGCAGCATGATCTGTTCCAGGAATCCAAAGGGTTCTAAATCCCTGCATACGCTTATATCTAATTACAATGTCTTGCGTAGTAAAGCCAAGAGCGTGTCCCATGTGAAGCGTTCCGGTGACGTTCGGTGGGGGAAGGATGATGCTGTAAACTGGAGCATCAGCTTTTGTGATGCCTTCTTTAATACAAACATCTGGATTGTAAAATCCACTTTCACGCTCTTGTTTTTGAATGCGGGGCTCAACCTCTGTTGGATCATAGGGCTTTAGGAGTTCTGGGGGGATATTTGGGATGAATGCGGGCGCACTGGACATGGCTTCAGTTTTTGCGTCTGATTTTGCGGCTACTTCGGCGTCCGGGTTTATGTTTATATCTTCGTTCATATTTATATTAATTTATATAATTATATTAGCATAAAGTAGGGGATTATAAAGGTCATTTTGTGGGGTGTGAGTATTTTTGTGATTATGTTGACTGGGGCAGATTAATATTGTAATGTTTCAGGCGGAGGTGGGGTATTTTACTCTGCTGAGACCATGTTTTTTGAATCTAAATTGACAGAAAGATTATATGAGAATATTAGCTGGACAACGTGAGTGTGTTGACCCAGAATTGAAAATGGCGGTGGCACTACAGGAACCCACCTGGCTTGAGATGGCGGGTTTCCTATTTCATTTTTATTCCAACCCCAAATTTCCATTTGCTCGTAGCTCCGGAAACTCAGTTTGATTCCAATCTAGATGATCTTTGTCTAGTTTGGCGATAAAATGACCTTTTGAATATTGTAAAAATCCAGCGATTCCAATCATTAGAGAATTGTCGGTTGAGAGATTTTTTTGAGGGATTAGTAGTGTTACGTTTTGCTCGTCGTTTTCAAAAGTAAACTCATTTTCAATCATTTTTTTAAAGGACTCTTTGATATAAGTATTTGCAGAAACTCCACCGCCAATAATTAACGTGTTTGCTCCACTTATCTCTAACGCTCTTTTTGTCTTAGAAATTAAAACATCAGTCACCGCTTGTTCAAATTCAGCGCAAAGTGAAGCCTTGTCACCTTCGGTTAATTCTTTAATTTCTCCAGTTGTTGAGTTTTTTGTATTATCTCGAACTGCATAAAGAACAGAAGTCTTGAGTCCTGAGAAAGAAAAATCGCAATCTTTTTTTGTAATCATTGGACGAGGTAGGTCCCAAGGAATGCTTGCTGAATTATTTTGTAATGCAAATTCTCCATCTCTCCATCTTTTTGCTAATGCGGAGATTTTTGGACCACCCGGATATTTTAACCCGATAATTCTTGCAACTTTATCAAAAGCTTCGCCGACGGCGTCATCTCTAGTCTGTCCAAGTAATTTATAATCACCCCATGAATTAACTTGTACCAATTCTGTGTGACCCCCAGAAATTAAAAGGGCAACGGCAGGGAAGTTTATTTTTGATCCTTCTTCTAATCCTTTTTCAAATCTGCCTTGATCATTATTGGATTTTTCTTCGTTAATTAAAACTGAAGTGATGTGACCCTCCATGTGATTTACTGGAATGATTGGAATCTGCCAAATGAAGCTCAATATTTTTGCACCAGTTATACCAACCCAAAGTGCTGGTTCAAGCCCAGGTCCTGTTGTTATTGCAATAGCATCAATGTCTGGTTTTTCATATTTTGAAAAAAAGTCTTGCAATTGATCTCGCAATTCTTGTTCTCTATCAGATAGAGAAGATAGCGCGTCGTCAACAAGTTCCTTGGATTGATCAGCATCCTCTGATTTTTCTATAATCATGCCTGCACTCTTTAGTGCCGAGATCAAAATTGGGGTAAAATTCTTGATGTGTTCACGTTTAGCAAGTGTGGGAAAAACACCTCCAAAATCTGCATGTGTCTCAATTTGGGAATGTAGGGCGTTCCCTAGGATTTTGAAGACCGGTTTTTCATTGGGCTTTTCACCTATAAATTCACACTCCAAAACAGATATGGCGGTCTCATCACAACTGGTCTCTATGGACAGTATTTTCATATCCTTATTTAACTATATTTTTGGAGTTAAGTACAGTTTTTAGTAGAGAACATAAAACTACGGGTTTTATAAATATTTATGTTAAAATATAAGCCAATGAAAAAGTTACTTTATATTCTGTGTTTGTTAATGCTTCTTTTGTCATTTCAATCAGTTGGTGCGCAGGCGGGCAAAAGTTACTACTACAAATCATATGATGTTGATATCACAGTTCAAAAAGATTCAAGTTTTAATGTCGAAGAGAGGCAGTTGTATTCCTATACTGGAAATTTTAATAAAGGGTACAGGAACATTCCATTCAAGGATATAAGTAGTATCTCTAATATTGAAGTAGTAGACGGACAAACTGGTTCTCCTCTTACATATTCTTCAAAAATATTAGAGAAAACTGATCCAAATAGCTGGGGTAAATATACTTATCATAAGAGTAATGGAGAGATGATTATTGAATGGTATTATGATCTGAAAGACACTGATCATCTTTGGATCTTAAAGTACAAAGTGTATGGCGGAATAGGATACTATAAAGATTATGATGAAGTATATTGGAATATTTTTACAAATTATGATGTCCCAATAAATTCCTCAACTGTTTATATTAATCTGCCTGCTAACAGCTTTTCTGCTTCAGATCTTAGATCTGCAATATATACAAGTGACGCAAATAATAATCCACAGATGTGGTACAAAGATTCTGATCAGAAAATTGATTACTTTACTGCTGGTCCGTTTTCTCCTAAGCAATCTTTTACAGTGTCTTTGGGTTGGCCTAAGGGTCTTTTAAATCAGTCTGATTTTTGGAAATATTGGCTTTTGACAAATTGGGCTTATCTTTCTTCTACTTTAATAATTTTATGGACAATAATTTATCTTTTTATCTTTTGGTTACGCAGAGAGCTATTAAAAAAAGGCAGGGGCACGATAATTGCTGAGTATGAACCACCGCATAATTTACCTCCTGCTATGGCGGAATTGATTGTCACTGAAAGAAATACCCCTCGAGCATGGTCTGCTACAATTGTTGATCTAGCGGTTAGAGGGTATGTAAAAATAGAAGAAGAGCCCATTACTTTTTTGAAAAAGATTATCAGAATAATTATTCCAATCTCTATATTTGTATTTTCTTTTGCCATTGTTTTTATTACTGAAGAAGTGTTTCCAGCCCCATTTATTGTAGGAGCGACTATTTTGATATTACTTTTTATTTCATTCAAAAAAAGCGCTGATTATAAAGTTACAAAACTCAAAGATTTTGGGGCTGATGAAAAATTACACGATTATGAAAAGAGATTTTTACGAATAATGTTTTCGGGGAAAGAAAGTTTTAGTACGTATGATATGAAAACAGCGTCCAACGCTGATAAAAGAGGGCTTTATTTAGAGATGAAAGAGTTAAAGGAGAAACTTCTGGAAGAGGTCAGCCTGGATGAATCATCTACATATGATATTCCGATAAGTAATCAAAGTAGTTTTAATTTTATTTACGCCCTACCTATTATTCTTGGATTTGTAGTATTTGGCATAATCATATTTTCTGGGGGCGTTGCTTCATATTTAATCTTAATTGCTGTTATCGTTTGGTCATATTTTACAATTTTAATCTTCAAGAGATACAACCCAAGACTTTCCAGAGAAGGCCTGATTCTGAAAGAAGAATGGCTTGGTTTTAAAATGTATTTAGAGGTTACCGAAAAGTATAGAATGCAGAAATTGACTCCAGAGCTATTTGAAAAGTATCTTCCCTATGCAATGATATTTAAAATAGAGAAACAGTGGGCAAAGAACTTTGATTCTATTATTACAACTCCGCCTGCTTGGTATGGTTCTTCTGGTCAAATCACTAACGCTGGAGGTTTTGGGTTAGTAAATGGAGTTGGCACATTTGGAGCATCTAGTAGTAGAATATCTAATTTTTCTGCTTCAGCTTTTTCTTCCTCCTTCAGTTCAAGCTTAGCGTCTGCTTTTGCCTCATCAGGTGCGAGTGGTGGTGGATCTGGTGGTGGCGGTGGAGCGGGAGGCGGTGGAGGAGGAGGTGGCGGCGGGGCTAGTTAATTTATCAATGCAAGATAATTTTTAAGCATCGAATTTTTAAAAAAAATAGTAAAAGCAAAACTTTAAATAATTTGTTTAAAGATTATCAAACGCTAAGAGGGGTTGTAACAAAAAGTTATCCCCACAAGTTCCACTAATTTCTCACTCACGAAATGCTATAATTAATAGCAATGAATAAGCAAAGAATAATCATGTCAGTATCGATATTTTTTGCTTTTGTCTTTTTTGTTTTTCCTAAAATATCTAGTGCTGATGTCTTACTCCCAGGAAGCATAAATACCTGTGGAGAGTTGGCTGTTCCTGGGGTCTATACTCTAACAACAAATGTTGGAAATGGCACATCAACTTGTTTTACAATTTCATCTGATAACGTAATTATAAATGGTGGGGGATACACAATATCAGGATCAGGATCTGTTGCAATTGATGCTCGTCCAAGAACGGGTGGTCCATCAGGACCGCTCACTGAAGGAGCAAATGGATATACCAACCTGATTGTTAATGAATTAAATATCACAGGATACACAACGGGAATCAATCTAAGTGGAAATGATGACTCGTCTGGAACAGGCGTAACAAATGGAGCTGGTGGAAATGGAGGAGATGTCGCAATTTATTATTCAACTGTTGGTTCTATCACATCTGGTGGAGGTAACTCAACAACCAGGTCTTATGGAGGAATTGGTGGAAACATTCTACTCTCCAGTTTTGATTTAAATATTGCAAGTAGTACTCTTTCTGTTTTGGGTGGAACAGGAACTGCAGGAAGAAACACTGACGGAGGATTAGACTTGAATTATACAAACTCATTAATTAAAACAAGCCTGACACTTAGTTCACTTTATTTCTTAAATGATAATACTACAAACTATGGAGTTTACATTGGAGGAACGTGGCCATTGTTTCCGGGGGATATTTCAACTTGTGGAACTCTATTTGGATCAGGAACTTATACTTTGACTCAAAGTATAACTGGAGTTACTGACACTTGTTTTAAAATTGGATCAAACGATATTGTTCTTAATGGTGCGGGATACACAGTGACTTCCGCAACTACTACAAACACTAGCTACTTTGCAAATGCATCAACCTTTTCCAACTTCACTCTTGCTTCTACTACCGCAACAAACTTTTCTAATTTTGTAACTTCTTCCTCTACCGTCACAGTGTCGGGAACTATACTTAACCTGAGCAACAAGAGGATTACTTCCCCAAATGTTACAATTGATGCAGGAGCATTGACGCTTACCTCTGCTATTTTTTCAACCTTAGTACTTAATATTAATTATTCCGTTTCAATTGCGGGAACGAGTACTGCTACAATAGCAACAAATATTACATCTTTCAAGATTAATAATCTTGAGTATGGGCCAAGGCTGACGTCTGATGCTCTATTTGGTGATGTGTGGCTAGCAAGAGATAATACGAGAAGTTGGTACGGAATTACCTCCTCCGCCGACGGCGCCAAACTTGCTGCTGCGGTATATAACGGCTACATCTACACCTCTCAAGACTCTGGTGCAACATGGGCAACAAGCACAGGTTCAGGAATACACTATTGGAAGGATGTCACCTCTGACGCCTCTGGCACCAAACTTGCCGCGGTAGAAACAAATGGATATGTTTACACCTCCACTAATGGAGGAATAACATGGACACAGCAAATCTCGTCAGGTTCTCGGTCTTGGAATTCCATCGCCTCTTCAGCTGATGGAACAAAACTTATCGCAGGCGTTGCTGGAGGCTATCTTTATACCTCTGTAGATAGTGGAGTGACTTGGAATCAACGTACATTTGATGTTGCAAGATCTTGGTATGATGTTGCTTCTGATGCCTCAGGCACCAAGCTCGTCGCGGTGGATTATAGCTATGGCTACATCTACACTTCCACCACGTCTGGTGCAACATGGACAACAAACGGAAACTCTTCTGGTTCACGTACTTGGTATGGCATTACTTCCTCCGCCGATGGCACAAAACTTGCCGCGGTGGATTATAGCTATGGCTACATCTACACTTCCACCACGTCTGGTGCAACATGGACAACAAACGGAAACTCTTCTGGTTCACGTACTTGGAATTCCATCACCTCCTCCGCCGATGGCACCAAACTTGCCGCGGTGGTTTCGGGTGGCCACATTTATTCCTCTTCAAACTCCGGTACAACATGGGCTCAACGTACATCTGGTGACACAAAGTCTTGGTACACTATCGCATCTTCTGCTGACGGTAATAAATTATTTGCGGGGACTTTGAGTAGTTATATTTACATAAACTCAAACCTAGATCCAGCATTGTCTGTGGATATAATGGTTCCGCAAGCAAGCAGTAGTATTTCAACTTGGAATCCTATAGTATCTTGGGGAATTTCTAGAAATTGTTATTATTCATATGATAACTTTGCTTCAACTTCAACTGCAGACTGTTCACTTAGTGGATCAGACATAATATCTCCTACGACAACCGGAAGTACAACTCTATATGTAAAAGGAATCAATAATAGTGATGAATTGATAACTAAATCAGTTAGCTTTACTAACAACAGTAATCAAAATATTCAAGTTAATTTACCGGCTTTGAATACTACATATGATGCTATGTCCTGGGTTCCAAATGTTAATTACAGCACCACAGATGCAGATATTGTAACTTGTCAATATTCATATAATAATTGGGTTTCATCTTCGACAGTAGATTGTGCCCTGGGTGGCTCTGATATATCCCCACCACCAGATGGGTATGCTACCTTGTACATTCGAACTGTAGATTCTGAAAATAACGTAAACATTTCTTCAAGCGTTTTTTATTATGAATCATCTCTCTATACATATACGTCTTCAGGTTTAAGATATTGGAATTCGCTTACTGTATCAAATGATGGTAGTAAGATGATTGCTATTGTTGGTCAGGATTCCGGTACAAATTATTATGGGCAAATTTATACTTCAAGTAATAGTGGCACAACCTGGACAGCAAGAGAAATAGTCACTTATTGGAATTCATTAGTATCATCATTTGATGCCGTAAAACTTGCTGTTATTAGTAGTTCCTGGATTTATACTTCAGTAGATGGTGGAGTTAATTGGGTAAAAAAACATCTGCTGGAAGTCGTAATTGGTACTCTATAGCTTCAGATACTACAGGTGCCAAACTCGCTGCTGTTGTAAATAACGGATATATCTATACCTCATCTGATTCTGGAGAAACATGGGCGACAAGTACTGGCTCCGGAGTACGTTTTTGGCGTTCAATTGTCTCTGATACTACCGGCACCAAACTTGCCGCCGTGGCTAATGGAGAATATATCTATACTTCCACAGATTCAGGTTTTTCATGGGCGACAAGTAGTTTAAGTGTTGGTTCACGTAACTGGTATTCCATCACCTCTGACGCATCTGGCACCAAACTTGCCGCCGTGGTTTATAATGGTTACATTTATACTTCCGTAGATTCTGGTGTAACATGGTCAACTAGTACGTCAGCAGGCTCAAGATATTGGAAAGAAATTAAATATTCCTCTGATGGTACAAGACTAGTCGCCTCAACAGCTTCTACTGAAAAAATATATTTTTCAAATGACAACGGTCTAACATGGGTCAATAGAGGTGTTGATGGTATTTGGAGAATACTTGGTTTTAATTCGCAGGGTAACAAGGTTTTTGTATCAAGCTCTGGTTCCTCAATTGCTGACTATATAAATGCAATTGACTTTACCTTTGATATTTCAGTTAATCAATATATTAAAATTAATAGTCCAATATTGAACGCTGTCTTGACTATTCAATCTTGGCTCCCTTCTGTAGAGTGGGGATTTAATAAAACAACATGTCAATATTCATACAATAATTGGGTCTCAACCTCAACAGCAAATTGTGTGTTGGGTGGGTCGGATATTTTACCACCTCAGTCAGAAGGCTCTAATACATTGTATTTGAGGTCTGTTGATGCTATTAATAATGTGAGTATTACGAGTGTATTATTTAAATACTTTAGTAATGGTTGGAACCTCAGGGATTTAAATAAAAATATCACATCTATTAGCACAGACATTTCTGGAAGAAAATTGGTTGCATTGACCGGTTCTAGTGTGACATATGATTATATTAACACATCTAATGATGGTGGACTAAGTTGGATAGAAAGAATTTCGTCTACAAAACAAAACTGGCAAGGTTTAGCATCTGATGCATTAGGAGTAAAACTTGCAGCTATTGGATCAGATGGTTATATTTATCTTTCTATAGATTCCGGTATAAATTGGACAAAATCAACATATCTTACATCTAGGAGTTGGTCATCTATCACTTCATCTGCTGATGGATCATATTTAGCTGGAACAGTCAATAATGATTATATGTATTTTTCAACAGATTTTGGTGCAACATGGGCGACAAGTACCGGCTCGATTGCCTTAGGAAAACAAGCGTGGCAAAAGATTGCATCATCTGTAGATGGTAAGAAATTGATAGCTGCCGTCTACAATGGTTATATCTACACATCTGAGGATTATGGGGTGACGTGGGCAACTAGCACATCGGCAGGATTAAGATATTGGAAATCGGTAGACTCATCTGCTGATGGAAGTACTTTGGTTGCGGTTGTTGGTGGAAATGGCGGAATGTATGATGGTAGAATATATACATCTTATGACCGTGGTGTAAATTGGGTACCAAGAGATTCATCTAGGTCTTGGTGGGATGTCACTGTCTCGACAGATGGAAGTAAGATGGCTGCCATGGTTCGTAATTCGAATATTTATAACTCAACAGATGCTGGGGTCACTTGGTCTCCAAGTACAGGTTCTGATCAACTTAATTGGAAGTCCATCACATCATCCGCAGACGGTAATAAATTATTTGCTGCTGTCCCGTATAGTGGTGTTTATGTACATGAATTATTGACACAAAGTATGGCGGCTGACATTTTGCTCCCCCAAAACCTCGCCATCACCACCGCCTGGAACCCCATCATCTCCTGGTCAACCGCCACCTCTTGCTACTACTCATACGACAACTGGGTCTCGACCTCAACCGCTAACTGTGCACTTAATGGCTCTGACATCACTCCTCCATCAACATCAGGAACTGTCACACTATATATAAAAGGAATAGACGCTGGCGCTGTTGTTAAAACAAACACAAGTACTTTCACATACGCTCCTCACTACTGGTGTGGAACGGCTGACTCAAGTTGGACTAACGTAAGTAACTGGTATACTGATGCAACGTGTTCTGTCAATAAAGGAAGTATTCCAACAAACACAAGTGGAGTATTTCTTGTTGAAAATACTTCTCCAATCATCTCTTGGTCAACCACCACACTTCCACTATTTATTAATTCAACTGGACTCACGGGTGGAGCCAACACAGCGGGGGTAATTTTTGGAGGAACTGCATATAACAGTACGAAAATAGTAGGGAACGCAACATTTAATGGCACCTCATACAACGCTGGAGAAATAACCGGTAATGCAATATTCAGTGCTGCATCAAACGGAACTTTTTCTCTTTCTGGCACAATGAAGTGGGATGGGACAATCGCTGGAACAATTAAAGGAGGAGATACATTGGATATCACTAATTTATTATTTAATAATTCAAGTAGTAACGAAACAACAATCGGAAATACGATTTATGCTGTATTTAATGATAGCGCATCCAACAATGGAACAATAGACGGAAATGCAACATTCAATAATACTGGATTGTTCACTATGGGTACAGTTAACGGAACAACAACAATGAGTGGGTTAAGTCAGACATTAAATGGCGTGAACAATGTAGTTAATCTTGTAAAAAATATTGCAACAGTTATAAGAGACACTCTCTTCATCACTTCAGGTTCAATATTAAACATATCAGGTGGAACAACAATACAGGGGTATGATGCTAATAACTTATTAACCATTCAATCAACAATTCCAGGAATTCAAGCCTCACTTGGTATTAACGGAACTTCAACTTTAAATTATTTACGTATTAGGGATATCAACAACACTGGAGCAAACATTAATCTTTCAACCAATACAGTATTCAACGATGGTGGAAACACTGGCTTTACATTTGATGGAAGTAAGGCGATGGTACCAAGAGAAGGAATGACAAGTTCATATTTAAATGGAACAGATCCAATCTTCCCTGGCACAATCAATAGCTGTGGCAACTTATATTTTGCAGGAACATATACACTGGGAGGAAATGTGGTTGGAAGTTGCAACATTGGGGTACCTGGTGTGATAATAAACGGAGCGGGACATGCTCTAACAGGAGATATAACAGCAAATGAATATGGTGTCACACTTTCAAATATCACCGTAACTGGTGTAGTCTCCACAACTGGAGCTGGAGTCGGAACAATAACCATCAATAACGCATCAAATCTAACTGGATCATTAACCATAACTGGCTTTCTCGCAGGGGATGGATCAAGTTCAGTGGCAAGTACGACAATTGATGGAAATGGAGTGGTTGCAACAAGTAGCGTGAGCTTTGTAGGAGAAGTTAAAAACAATGGGATAATATATAGTGGAAACTTTGTTGGTAACTTAACCAACAACGGAACAATAGAGAACAGTACAACTTCACCCGTTATAGCTTTAGGGAATACTTTAAACAACGGAGTCATTAATGGAGGATTTGTTTTGAACTCTAACTCAACTAACCATGGAACAATAAATGGAAATGTAGTGTTGAATGATAACTCAATAAACAGCGGAACGGTTAATGGAACAGTTTCAGTATATGATTCTTCACTAAACACGGGAATTGTCACTGGTGATTTGATATTGAATTCCATTTCATCTGCCTCTGGAGTTGTCTCATTTGGAACAACAACTAATTTTCTTGGAACTGGCCGTGTGATGGGTGCGGTCAGAGATCAGGCAAGTACGACAATCACGAAGTGGATATTTAACGGCGGAAGCACAAATAGTGGATATACTAAAGGGATGACATTTTTCAATGGAACAAGTACAAACTCCGGTACTATTTTGGGTCATTCATACTTTAATAACTCTTCAATAAATACGGGAACTATAACTGGTGATGCTGATGTATACTATTTTGTTACGACACCACTTGGGGGCACTGTAACAGGAACAACCACATACTACTCATATCCAAACACAAAGACATTTAATAATAGCGCGGGGGATGGAATGTGGAATAACTCACTAAACTGGTTTACAGATACGACACTTCAGACAAATCTTGGAGGACTTCCCGCATCAGGTGAAGCTGTAGTTCTATTCTCTTCAACTACATTATTATCAAATGTAAATAATGATGTATATATTGGAGCGAACAATATAACAATAGACGGAGTATCGGGAAAAAATATAGGCGGATTCATTTCTGGTAACGGAGCGTATGATGGAGGTAATGCATTCAACTTCAACTTGTTCAACCTGACTGTGACTGGAACCACATCTGCAAATGGAGCTGATAACAGTAATGGTGTGGGAGGAAAGGGGGGAAATATAAATATCTCAGCATCAATTACAGCAAACGTTATTGCCAATGGAGGATATGGAACATTGGGGAGTGGGGATGGTGGAACCATTACTGTAACAAATCCAATAACGACAGGAGCGACAAACGGTGCTTCAACAGGTGGTGCATCAAATGGAAGGTCTAGTGGCACAAGCGGAGGCTCTCAGATTAATTTAGGATTAGCAAATAATCTAAACTTATCAAACCCTGAAAGGTCGCTAATAAATATAAACAGTAATTTTGGATTGCCACGTCGTGTCGTTACCCCGCCTCGTCGGGAAAGGCGTGACCCTCCAATTATAGTTGTCCAGATTCGTCCAGTTATAGTTTTAAAAGATCTTCCAAAAATATCTATTGATGATGCACTAAATAATTTCTTGGATGATTCACTTCCTGAGGATCTTGTTGATCTTTCTAATGCTGTTCCTTCAATCAAAAAGGAATTGAGATCTAGTAGTATTAGCGGTGGATATATTCTTTATAGGATGAAAGAAAGCCCTGTTAATACGCCGACATTAAAACAGTTTTTGAGTACAAGGACTCAGCAACCTTACAACTTAATTTTTGTATCAGTTGATGGAGTGGGTAAACCAACCAAACTCTCTATTGACGCGAAGGGTAATTTGTATCAGATAGTAAACGTGGCTTCATATTCAGCCATTGGTGTGACTGCTAGGGAGAATAGCGAGAAGGTGATAGTTACATTTAATGGAAAGGAGACAAAGTTTGTCAAAGATAATAAAAATATTGTTAAGGTTAACGTTGTTGTGCCAGGGGGTGGGGGTACAAACATCTTGAAAATTGGAAAATTGACACTTGAGGTTAGGGTAGATGATACTTATGCTGGATCAGAGCGATTGGGCGAGATTGGAACCACAGCTCCAATTAAATTGGCATTTTATTGGTTCAGAGAGAATGTTAATAACTTTATCAAGGCGGTGAGGAGATAGGGGGGGCTCTGGTTGTTGGTGACGAATGCTAATTTATTAAATAAATTAATATAACTCCTAGTATCACTCCAACAATTTGAACCGCGGTTAGTGGTTCGTGAAAATAAAAATAAGCAAAAATAAGTAGTATTATTGTATTAAATAATATTTGTATTATTCCAGCAGAGACTATGTTGATGTTGTGCTTGTAGCTTTCAACCAATAACATTGTTCCAATCAGATATGTAAAGATTCCTAATACATAAAGCATTGAATGCATTCCAGACCCCTTTTCTACCCACGTCTTAAAATTAGATCTCCTGCTGTGAGTATTATTCCGCTCAGAAATAAGATTAGTATGGGTATTAGGTGCATATGTGATTATAATTATATCTATGTGCGCAGCCGGTACTAGAATATTTTCTTCGCAAAGCTCGAAAATATAAAGTACCGCTGCATCACGAATATATATTCGCTACGCTCATTATATTCTGTGACCCTACCGGGAGTCGAACCCGGCTTTAAAGCTTGAAAAGCTTTCGTCCTAACCGATAGACGATAGGGCCATATTGGCAGTATCTTTTGAATTTATTGCCTACAATCAAAGATGAAAGCAATAAGAAGAATATAACATATTTTCAGAAAAAATCAAAAAAATGAATAAAATTGCCACATGCAAGTGAATAATGCTATGCTTGCATAGTTGTGGTGGTATTGGAGAGATGGCTGAGTGGTTGAAGGCACCGCTCTCGAAAAGCGGCATGGGGGAAACCTCATCGAGGGTTCAAATCCCTCTCTCTCCGCAGTTTTGAACGCAGTGAAAAAATGCGGAGAGAAGTAATGCATTTATGCATTATGTGAGGGGTTTGAAAGGGTTCTCCCATATTTTTGGAAGTGAACGAAGTGAGAGCTTCCAAAAATGGGAAACCCGTACAGGTCCTGTAAGGACTAAATCCCTCTCTCTCCGCAGTGATTCGCGTTTAAGATATTCTTTAGACACTCACAACTAAAGTGCTATTCTGTCATGCAGTCTCTGAATTCTATCAAATCTATCTTCGGTATCTTCAGCGTTGACTTCTAATGTATCTTTTATCATATTTAGAAGCTTGATGTTTTCAGGCTCTAATTTGGAAATTTCTAATGGGGAAGAGGTTCTCTCTATTTCTCTTAAATATTCTGATTCATTGAAAAAACCAATAAACTGTCTCTCTGGTATGTGATTAAGTATGAAATCTTTGTCAGATTCATTTCTAATTTTATTTGCAATAATAAAAAGATTTTTATGCACCCCACCTTCTTTTGCTAGGTGATTATAATGTTCAAAGACTTCAATACTCCTCTTTGTTGGTTCTACGATAAGGGCGAGTACATCAAATTGTGCGTGTAGAGTATTAGCAAAAGCGTCAACTCCAGCGACCATGTCTGTTACAACATATCCATCTTTGTCCACAAGATGGTTTAAGATATTTTCAAATATAACAAGATTACCATGGTAACAACTCTTGCCGATTCTATCGTCTTCATATGTTCCAACAACTACAAGATGCAGATTGTCTTCTTTGACTGAATAATCCTTCAGTATACTTTTATCTAGATTGTGTATATCAATTAAATTAGACCCTTCACTTGGTAGAGTAGTCTTTCCCAAATCAACTATTTCTTTAATATTTGAATTACTTCCTATCAAATGTTTTTTGATAGTTGCTCTAGTCTCAAGTTTAGATATGTACATATCAGGCGATACACTTTCCTTGAAGCCAAATAGCTCAGGGAGGTGTATGTTTAAATCGGCATCAAAAACAAGCACTGGCTTTTTTGTGCCAGCAACATGTTTTGAAAATAGGGCAGACAGGGTTGTCTTGCCACTTCCTCCTTTTCCAACAAAAGCAATTCTCATACCTTAATTGAGGATTATTCCGTTGATTCCGCTATTGGTTTAGCGTTTTCAATAAGAGTATTGTATTCAGCTACGGTCATTACAGTGCTTCCATTCTCAGGCTTAGCTGGATCATAAATTTTAACCATACCTTCCTCAACTAAGTGTTCAACCACGGGGCATCCACAGCTACATCCGTTGTTTCCACAAAACAATGCGCCATCATAAACTAGAGTTTTAATACTTTTCATATTTTTTAATTGATTTATTTTATTAACAAATGCGAGTAATTTGCATTTAAATACATACTAATCCTTAAATAAAAATAAGTCAAGTTGTTGCAAATAGGTCGCATCTATTGTATTATTAAATTATGAAAAAAGGGGATAAGAATAACAGTAAAAATAAAGACGAAGCTTTAGTTGGTGTACTACGTAATAATGGGTACAAGGTTACTCAAGGGCGTATCTCTATCTTGGAGGTTTTTTCCAAATATCATATTCCATTAAATGCTGAAAGTGTCTCCGGTTATCTAAAAAATAAAAGGGTAGATGTAGCCACTATATACAGAACACTAAAGTCATTTGAAGAAAAAGGAATACTTAGAAGAGTTGATTTGAGAAATGATTCTGTTTGTTTTGAGATGAATGATAGTCATCACCATCATCATTTGGTTTGCAAAAAGTGCGGAGACATAGAAGACGTGGATGTTTGTGAAATAGATAGATTGAGTAAAATTGCATTGAAAAATTCACTAAAATTTAAATTAATAATAGATCATTCTCTGGAATTTTTTGGAGTATGTAAGACATGCAATAAGGTTTAAAATTAATAGCTTACAGGTCTATTTTTAAATAAAAAAATCACCACGACAGGGTTACTGTCGTGGATTTTTTGAGGGTGGCCATGTCCCTCGGTGTTATAGTGGTTATGCCGCCATCTTCATTGAGCGCCGCGTCCGGATTAATAGGCTGGATCCAAGGAAACAGCCGACGGCCAACAGGCTTCCAGGTTCGGGGATGGCGGAGATGTTGATCGGAAGTATTCCTCCCTTCATCCCGTCATTTGAACACCCCGTGCCCGCAAAAAACGTTACCGGCGTCTGGGGATCCAGCCAGCTGAACATGCTGGTCGGGACCTCAAAGCCCCAGATTAACTGATCCGCATAGGCATAACCGGTGTTGACCCCGGTTGTCGCCAGCGTGTCTGCTGTGTTCATTGTGCGCACCTCCGTTGTCTTTGTAAATATAACGGAGTCTGCACTGGATGAGATTAACGCCCACGGATCTGAGGCCCAATTCAGACCGAACTCGCCCCGTTGTAGGATTGAGTCAGGGCCTAGTCCCACAACTTGGTACGTCATGGTGTTGCCACTAACGCTAATGATGTTCAGAGCATATTCAAATCCGTATGAGGAATTTAGCTGGTTGACGTGCCCATCCCCACTCCTTGGAGTTGGGCTTAGGTGGTTACCATCCGTATCAACGAACACGGTTTGGAAACCGTGACCTTCGGTGTTGACGGTGGAACGGGGATCAAACCCGCTCACCATCCAGACGGTTGAGGTGGTAGCGGTGACATTCGGCTGGAAGCCAAACCCCATCAAGTCCCACTTCTTGCCAGTCTCACAGTTTGGGTTGACCTGTCCAATCTCCCCAATCCCTGGCCGGGGGTCTGTGCCAAACAGGGCGGGTTTAACGATCCCATCGGGGCGGGTGACGTCGCGGGCCACTGAGGGCCCACCGAAATCAATCGTCACGAACGATGGTGTTGGTGGTGGATCGGCCCTAACCTTAGGGGTCATGCCGACGAGTAGGGTGATTGCCATGGCTAGTGAGGCCACAACACCGATAATTGCGCCCAAGACGCGTTTTCCTTTTCTCATTGTTTTTGACTTGGTCAAACCGTGTTTCTCTAATGGTTCAATCCACGGTCAATATATCGCAATCCGCCTTACTTGTCAATACATTAGTCTTGTGGTGTAATAGTACCCAGTATTTTGTGCTTAATCAATAGTTTGTTGACAGTATCGATTTGTTCTTTAATTTCAACGCTAATCTTTGGCTGTCTTGTTTCTAGTGTTGACTTAAGAATGGAGATCATCTTTGTAACTTGTGATAAGGCTGTTTCGATATACATTTCTTGACCCGATGTCTGAGATGTATGATCGACAGTTGTTAATAGAGCGCTTATAACACTGAGATATTCAAACATAAAATCATCCAACTCGAAGACTTTGTTTATTTTAATAAGCAGAGCGCTAATTTGAGATGATATTTTTTCCTTCACTGCTACATCGCTTATAATGCGTAAACCAGCTCTCAAATTATTAATTTCACCATAGAAATATTCTCGAATTGTTACATCACTTCTGTCAAACATTTGAGCAGTTCTTGTTGAATCAAACGTTCCGTAATTATTTTCTGATTCTGTTCTGTCTAATTCTTCAATTTGAGAAGTAAATTTTGCGACCCTGCTTTCTATAGCTTCAACCATTAACAGTTGAGTTTCTTCTTCAGAGACAAGATTTTCTGGAAAGGGCTTCATTTTGTCATTAATTTATTAATGCAAATCTCTTAACTGAGGCTTTTGGCCGACCATTCTCATCTAGTTCATTTTCTCCAAAAACCTTCATGCTTGTAAATTCTTCGTATTCCCTGACCCAAATTGGATTGTGCCCAAACTCTGGGGAGTCATACTGTCCTTCGTAAATAATGAACTTATTTTTTGGATTTTTAGGATCGCAGGCAATAGCCTTAATAATATAATAGTCTTTTGTTTTGAAATGTTGATATTTTTGTCCGATAGATACAGCAGACTCTTCATCATCCTCTTTTGATTCCTCGGTGGCTTGTGCAGTATGTGTTTCTTCGTCAAAATCATCCATATTTTTTATGTCAACCATTTTCTTTAGATAGTGCTTTTCTGGAACACTGCCTTGCCCATCAGTTATTTTTTTGTATACAATAAAGAGGTCTTCAATGTTCCCAGACTCTCTGGCTATAAAATCTACTAGATATTCATTACCTTCTGATGTTGCATATCTTTGTCCAGCTTCAAAATGCATAACTTTTGATTCTTGATGGTGCGTAGTTGATTCAGTCATGCTTTATATGATATTGTATTAAGGACTATTGTGCAACAATAGGGAAGAGATGGGCGATTAGCTCAGTTGGCTAGAGCGCAGACTTGACGTGTCTGAGGCCACAGGTTCGAGCCCTGTATCGCCCACAATAATAAAAACACATGAATTATTCATGTGTTTTTATTATCAATGGGGCGATAGGAAGTGCTTTTAAGCACTTCCGGCAGGGCGAGAAAAGCTTTGCGATGTTTTGAGAATCTGAAGGATTCGATAAAACCGCAAAGGTATACTGGTTCCGTAGGAACCGAGCCCTGTATCGCCCAAAAGCTTAAGTAAAACAAATCATACTCACCACCTATCTTTTGCTAAGGCTCATATATATGTCCTCCAGCGCTTTTACTGCATCTCCCACCGCTATGTTGTTTTGATGATATAAACCGTTTGTACAGTCACCAGCAGCCCAAATACCGGGTGTTTTTGTCCGTTCTGTCATCGGGTCTACAATTATTTTATTATATTCATTTAGCTCTACAATATCCTTCACAAAAGAAGTTGCCGGGATCATTCCAATCTCTACAAAGATTCCATTTACTGCTAATTCTTTCTCCTCACCTGTTTCTGTATTTTTATATATCAAACCATTAACGAATTGTTCGCCTTTAACCTCTATAACTTCAGCGGGTGTAATCAGACTAACATTTGGTTTTGCTAGGACTTTCTCAACTGTGACAGGGTCAGCTCTCCAGGTTTTGCTTCTGTTTATTATTGTCACACTTTTGCAATATGCGGAAAGTTGAGCGGCGGACTCAAGTGCAGCATTTCCACCACCTATAACTACAACATCAGTACCTCCAAATAGGGGGCCATCGCAGGACGCACAATATGTCAGACCTTTATGCTCAAATATATCTGCTCCTTTGGCGGGAAGTTTTCTATGTGCACTTCCTGTCGCTATTAAAACTGATTTAGAAATTACATCAACAGTTTCTTCTCCAGATGAACTTTTCATCTTTGAAACAAATAGGGGGTTTGCATCTGTATAATCTGCATGCTTTTTAACAGAGATAATTCTATTACTAGTTTTTATTTCAACCACATCTCCCGCATAAGCCCGCAAGTGATCTTCCAGTGATTTTGCTAAATCAGTACCAGAAATTTTTATAGTTCCAATCCAGTTTTCTATACCCTCTGACACAATACTTTGGCCAGCAAAATCCTCTGTCACCAAAAGAGTTTGTATTTTTTTACGAGAAGCATAAACACCCGCCGCAACCCCAGCGGGGCCACCACCAATGATTAGAAGATCATATGTTTTCATAGAATTATTATATCAAATTTATACAGAGCCTCGGTATTTACAAAAGTCTAAAGTGGTGTAGAGTGGGCGTCAGATGAAAACTTACTTTGATGCGCCCGCCGCAGATCCCAAAGAAAGAAAGGCCGCTTTATCAGCATTGAGACGTTGTGGATTTGATGTTGCACCCCAGGGAGTTCCTCTAAACGCAACATTTTACTACTACGCTACACTCGATGGTGTTAATGCCGAGCATGCTGGCTCAGCAGACCTTTTGGAACTTGGTTTAACAATTATCACGGTTGGTGAGTTCGATGATTTTCTTTCTCGGCATATCAGCCCAAGCGACCCTGTCAGTATTGATAGTCGGAGCGGGCGCATCGTATCGCCAGCTCGTCAGTTCAAAAAATAGGTTGCGTTCCTAGTGAACGTAGTCCTCCAAATATTTTATCCCCAACCAAGAAACCCCTTCGTTGGGGCTTCTTGTTTCCTTGGTTTATTCATTAGTTATTTCTTAAATCTCCAACTATGACATGCCAAACTGTCCCATTCGAAGCTTTATAGGTTCCAGTATCGGTATAGATGCTGTGAACTGCGAGCGACTTCTTGTTTTTGTCTGCTATTTCTCCTACAAAAATATCAAAACCTTGGTCTTTGCACATTGATTTAGATGATGAATATAATCGAGTAAAGATAGAACTGCCCCTGAATTCTTTTCCTATGCATACTTGTGCAAATACAATGTATTTATATTCCGATATGTATTTTTCATCAAATTTCATTTTTTCGGCACAAGATTACATCTCGCTAAAGAAAGGGCTTCTTAAACCCAAGTTTTTAGTCATTGTAATTAAGTATCCTGTTAACTTTTCGCCAGCCATACTCAAAAATATTCCTGAAATATCTATAATTTCTGCTAATTCTGATTCCGAGGGGTTCCAGACGATAAAACCATCGTCCCTTTCCTCTTCAGTTAAATTTTCGCCAAGATTTTCCTGAACAAGTTTTAAAATTAGTGGGATATCAGGCATTTCCGCCTTCCTAATCGTAGTTTTTTCAGGATTGATGGTTTCAAAATTATTCATTCACTAATTCTACCAAATTTACATATTTTTTTCTTGGCCAAAATCTGCTGATTTCGACACGATTTGCACGCTTGCAAATTGCTTACTTCTTCGCTCTTCTTAGGAACGCTGGGATTGAGTTCCATTCATCATCGTCATCTTGAACGCCTTGAAGAGGAGCGTTTGGATTCTCTTCTTCTTTTGTTTCTTCAATTGTCTTTGGTGTGCTGTGTGCGGTGTTTGTTGAAGGGGTATGAATTGTATTATGAATCTTGCCTTTATTGTCATCATTCTTTGATTGAACTTGAACCTCAACATTTTGTGGAGCTGTATTTATCTCTACACTTGACGATGTTGGCTTATCAGATCGCTCTATTGTTTCTTTTGTTCCAAATACTGGAGTTGATTGTCTTGATGACATACTGTCAAAAATAGTTTTTCTTATTGCGCTATTATCAGGGAAGTTTGCTGCGATAACTGTAATCTTCAATTCATTCTTCTTTAGTCTCTCATCCTTTACAGTTCCAAAGATAATCTTTGCATCAGGATCTACTGAGTCTGTGATGAGTTTTGCAGCTTCTTGAATTTCCCACATAGTTAAATCATCATTTCCTGCGATAGAAAATAGTACCCCCTTTGCCCCGTGAATTGAGACATCAAGAAGGGGAGAGCTGATTGCAGCACGAGCTGCCTCTTCCGCTCTTTTCTCACCAGAGGCTGATCCTATTCCCATTAGCGCTGGACCTGCAT
Source organism: uncultured bacterium (assembly GCA_903952785.1). GTDB lineage: Bacteria > Patescibacteriota > Minisyncoccia > Phycocordibacterales > CAIZLB01 > CAIJKW01. The sequence continues at coordinate 28,464 of CAJBHC010000076.1, forward strand.
TCTCAAGAACAGCTCTGATGTCTGCAAAGTCAATGTTTCCAACTGTTCCAGGAGTTGTGATAAGTTCTGAAATTCCTTCAACTGCTTGCTTTAGAACTTCATCACACATTGCAAATGCATTCTTTGCTGTTGTATCTTTTGTGACGGCGGCAAGGAGCTTGTCATTTGGAATTACAACCAGTGCATCAACTGCTTTACTTAATTCCTCAAGCGCGTGTTCCGCAAGACGCATACGTTGTTGTCCTTCAAATGAAAATGGTTTTGTAACAACTCCAACAGTGAGAGCTCCCATTTCTTTAGAAATCTTTGCTACAATTGGCGACGCACCTGAACCTGTTCCACCACCCAGTCCTCCAGCAACAAAAACCATGTCAGAATTTTTAAGAGCTTCTTGAATTTCTTCTTTTGTTTCCTCCGCAGCTTGACGTCCAACTTCTGGATTCATTCCGGCGCCTAATCCTTTAGTAAGATTTTTACCGATGTGAATTTTTCTCTTTGCCATTGAGTGATGTAGATCTTGCGCGTCAGTATTTATCGCAAGAAAATCAACACCTTTAACTTTATTGTTGATCATGTGATTGATTGCATTTTTTCCTGACCCTCCAACACCCACAACTTTTATTCTTGCAAATGTCTCTACGTCTGTTTTTACCTGTGGCATATTATTTCTGTTATTGGATTTATGATTAACGTTTACTTGGGCTTTATACTACCATTTACGGAAAATCAAGGCAATATTGACTTTTGTTGTTCTAGAGTTGGGCGTGCCCATAATCTGATTGACATCACGGATGTTGTATGTCATATTATTAGAGGAGGAGTCGCCGAATTCTCTGCTAAGTAAAAGGACGTTTGTTACATTGGATACCTCGGTAGGTATTTGATTGACGTCTGGGCTAGTGCCACGTTGTTAATTCAATGAAAGAACTTAGATCTATAGGTGAAAATCATATGCCGCCAAAAGGGCTTAAAATTGAAATTGGAAGAGACGGTGTCAGGCTGGAAACAACCATTTCCTATCCTGGTTGGGGCCAACTCATGTGGCTGGCGGTTGCTACCGCCGGTCTCGCGGTCACCGCAGTACTCATGCTTGGCGAAAAACATGTTGTCGGGCAGGCGGAAACGAAGGACAGTCTTGATCCGGAGGAATAGTTCGTCGCACACCGTCTAAATAGAAAGTAATTGACTACTGGTAAATATAGTCAATCACTCACAAACAAAATCAACAAACCAAAAACCGGCCTCCTGTACCAGCAGGGGCCGTTTTCTTATTAACCAAAAGAGAGCCACGCCGGAGGGCGGGGCCACTAAGGCAAAAACTGCTTCACCCATCCACCAATCAATTTCTTGAGCTTCTTAAATGCTCCCACCGCGCTTAGCCCATCCAAATTAATTCCGCTTCTATCATCTGGTGATGAGAAAGCTAAAATGGTTAGCCCGTATGCAACTGACCATTCAAATTCTCTGGCGATGCCCTTGAGGTTTCCTTCCAATTTTAATGTATGACGCTTTGATGGGAGGCGAAGTGCTTCTCGTGCTAATTCTTCAATATTCAAAAGTCCACTTCCTCCACCGGTTAAAATTATTCCAGCTGGCAATAGGCCGTTTCTATCAATCTTTTTTAAATGACCTTCAATTAAATCAAAAATATCAGAAAGTCTGGCAATAATTATTTCATCCAATTTCTTTCTTGAAAATGTTGGAAGGGAAGAGTTTGATGATGAGTGTTGAGTATCACCAGAGACTGACATTTTAATTTGATCCGCTTCCTCAATTGAAACCTTAAGACCTAGTGCAATATCATTTGTTATATCATTTGAACCAACTGGGAAAACTTCCATTGATACTGGAATATTATTTTCATAAACAATTATAGAACTAGTTTCTGATCCGATATTTAAAAGAATACATCCTGCAATTTTTTGAGTCTTTGTTAAGGAAACCAAACTTGCTGCAATCGGTGCAGCAACAATGTCTCGCATTTCAACGTTAGCATCATCGAAGGCGTTTAATAGATCAGTAAAGTGATGGGCGAGACAAGTAATATAAAGAACCCTTGCTTCCAACTTCACACCCTTCAGTCCTTGAGGACGACCGAGAACTTTTCTTCCATCAACTTTATACTCAAGTGGAATTGAGTGAATTATTTTTCTATTTAAAATGTAAGTGCTGGGTAGTTCTTTTTCACTTTCTTCTATCGCACGCTTTACATCCAAATCAGTAATTTCAGAATCTGCCTTTGTGGTAACAACAGATCCAACTGCCACAATCGCTCCAAGTCCAACTCCTCCAATTGAAACATAAGCTTTCTTGATTGGGATACCAGAATTTTTCTCTGCGATGTTAACGGCGACTCTTATGCACTTGGATAACTCTGTTACATTTGTAACGTACCCATGTCTCATTCCTTTTGTCTCAACTGTAGCGGAGGCGATAATTCTAGGTAGCGCACCAACACCTCTAGAGGAGTCCTTTTCCGATTGAAATGGAACAGGCTCAAGCTCTGTCACCAAAACTTTAATTTGATGAGTACCAACATCTATTCCAACTGCAAGATTGCGACCTTTTGCCATATATGAGTTTATTATACACTAAAAATCATATAGTAAAATAGGCATTTTGTGTCAATTGTGTGTATAAAGTTGGAAAAATGGTCTGAAAGTGTTTTTTAGTTTTATTTTTATGTTAAATCAAAGAATTAATTTACTTATTTCCAAACCATTTTTCCTTCATATTATCAAATTGATCTGCTGTAAAAGAGTCATTGTACATATGTACATCATCGTTACCGTATGTTTCCGGTGGTCTCAAAAGGTATAGTCTTCTATTTTGAGTATCAAATAAAATGGCGTCTCCGCATATACTTTTTGGGCCAATAATTGTTGGTTTAAAACCAAAAACTTCTTCAGTCACAGCGTTTAATGATTCTATGGATTGTTCATATTCTGTTTCAAATTTATGAATATGTTGTTCGTGATACTTTCTTCTATCTTCTCCCCAGCCTTCATTGAATTGATCTTCATTCTTAAGCATCCCCCCAGTAATTACAACATCTACAGACCCTTCAATACAAAGACCCTTCAATTCTCTCATTCTTTCTCTTAATGCATCTTTAAATTCTTCTGTCGGGCAGATTTTAGGTGTTTGGTGTGTTAAAAAAGAAAGATCAACGGGTTCATCTTTACTTTTACCGACAACTACAGCGCTAGTGCAGTTCATCATTTCCTTGGTGTGCTTAGTCTTTCTATCTATCTTGGAAATGTATCCGCCACCGTTAGGAACCAAATTCTCTGGGTTGTCGCTTATGTCCGTTTCACCACCTCCTATCTCTCCAGTCTTAATCTTGGTTTCTACAAGTTTATTCATGTTGCAACAGTATATGTCCTCGGATCCGGCACAAACAACTATAGGGTTGAAACCTTCTTTTAAATGTCCAGCTTCTGTGTGGTTTTCTAATTTTATTTCATCATCGCTGTCTGGATTTATATCAGGTATTGATTGCTCTGTTTTCATATTTATAATTATAACTTAGAAAATTAGATTTTAGAATCTTCTGTGTAATTATTGTCGATATTTTTATTTATAACGGTAAATTTTAAATGAATCTTATTCCTATATCCCAAACAATTTCCTGACTTTAACCTCCTTTTTCTCCATTGTATCTCCATGATCATGTCCCTTTAGGTGAAATAGTCCGTGAATAAATAAAAACATTAAATAGTTTTTGGGAGTCCTTTCAAAGTCTTTTGATTTTTGAGTAGCCTTATCAATATTTATAAATATTTCCCCCATCTGACTTTTTTCTTTTAAATCATCTAGTGGAAAACTTAGTATGTCCGTTGTATAATCCTTTCCTCTGTGAACTCTATTTAAATCTCTCATCCTTTTTTTGCCGATGAAAGTCAGGCTAAGTTCATAGTTCTGACCCATGACTTTATTTTTTATATTATCAAAAAGCACCCAGTCAAATTTGGGTGTCTTTTTGAGAGTTGAGGCAATCATGAAATTATCTTTATCGAAAACAATTTTCATGTCATTTGGTGGGGTAGTGTGGGGTAAAATTAGAGTTTTAAGCTTCCACTAATCAGCCCCAATTAGATTATCTTTTTTTCTTTGAAACAGGTAATTTACCTAGCTTTGCTAGCTTCTCCATTTCTGTACGGCGGCGAAGTCTCTCAAGAGTTGACTTCTTAACCTTGTAAGGTGAAAGAGTTCTATCAGAATATCTAATAGCTCTAACCTTGTTTAAAACACCAGACTCTTGCACGCGCTTTGTAAAGCGACGTAGAACTGATGATCCACTTTCATTTGCGTGTTTATCTACTGAAACATTTGTCATATGAGCATTAATTTAACACAATGGAGGAATTATAGCAACTTTTGCAGATATTCAATTAAGTCTTGAACTTTAATGGTTTCTTGGACTCTAGTGTTCATATGTCTCACCGTCACAGAGTTCTCAATAGCCTCCTTTTGTCCCAGTATTAGAATGTAGGGGACAGCCAGTTTCTCAGCTGCTGCAATCTGGCTCGTAATCTTATCTCTTGAAAGAGCTTGGTGAACCGGAATTTTGGCAACCCTAAGCATCTCCATAATTGAGAGCGATTTTAGCTTTGCATCATACCCAAGGTGGATAAAATAGAATTTTATATCCTCAACTGCGATAGTCTTGGGAACTTTTCTTGCTAGATCAGCTTCAATCATAAGGTGGGCACCAATTGCTGGTACATCCTTCTTGCCCCACGCCTTTTTTGACACTGAGTTGTATCTCTCTCCAATTGCAAGTATCTCCTTTTTGTCTTGTCTGCCTTTGATTGTAAAAGCCGTGATTTGGAAAACAGTTCCACCAGCGTAAAGCCCGCTACCAATTAGGCTGTGATTAATTATATATGGTAGGTTTAATGATTCAATGTACTCAAGAACCTCTCTAAAATGTTCCCTATATTCTTCAGTTAAATAACTTATTGGCTTTGGTGCAGCGTCTTGGATTGCAAGACATTCGTCGTGGTCACACGAAACGGTGCTCATTAGATCTTTCTTGAAGGCATGTTTACAAGGGGTTGCGAGCTCGCCAAGATTTTTCTTAAAATATAAACTGTATTCTTTTGCAAATTTTGTAAAACAATCTTTATCCCCTAAAGAGTTGATTTCAATTAGAAGCTCACCCTTATCGACATGATCTTTTAAAATTACATATGAAGTTTCAATAATCATCGCATCAGCAATACTCTTTGCGTTACCAAGAATATGCATTGAAAAGATATGATCTTTATTCTTTTCTTTATTTTTATCGAAGTGGCTATTACCATAAAGGGGACCACTGTGACAGATCATTGGGGGCTGAACCAAATCTGACATCTCTTTATTAACATACGCTCTGGTAACGGAGACATATTCTTCAAGAAAATTCTCAAATCTTAAAGAGCCGATTATTTCATCTTTGTTTACTCTTTTTGCGCCCACTTTAAAGCCTTTTGCCTTAACGATGTCTTCCTTTTGAACACTAAGGCCTGCAAAAGGTACAAAACCATAGTGACGAGCTGAGGCTTCTGCAATCTTATGAACCTTGTCTATTGGGTCCGGCTTCTCCTCGACAATGGGTTTTGCCTTCTTGCTAAAGGTGTGGCTTTTAATATGTTGTGTTTCTAATTTAGCCTTATTTATAGCCTTAGTTTTTTCTTTTTTTGGTAAATTACTGTGAACACTTGTTTTTGACATATGTTTGTTTTTGTTGTTTTTAGGCATCTTTCCCTATACCTTACTGCTTTTTGCTAAATTCCTCAAGTCCTCCAGGAAAAAGACCTAATTTTGGAAATGGATACAATCTAAGGAGCGCCCTTCCTGTAATGTCTTCCCTTGGGAGCGCCCCCCAGCTTCTTGAGTCAAAACTAACCTCTCTATTGTCTCCCATGACAAAATATTCCGTATCCCCAAGAGTCTTGTCTGTCACCTTATCGCTATTAAACTTTACATAAGGCTCATCTAGAAGAATTCCTTCAGGATTCTCTGTGTTGTATATGTAAGTTTGTTTTGCTGCAACAACAATACGTTCCCCAGGAAGACCCACAATTCTCTTAATAAAATATTTGCTAGTTTCAAATGGAGGACGAAGTACTACAACGTCACCCCGCTTTGGAGATTGAAGTTTGTAAGTAAGTTCATCGACAATTAAATAATCATTTGTTGAAAAGCTGGGATCCATGGAAGCTCCATCAACCAAAAAAGGTTCAGCGACAAAAAATCTAATTCCTAGAAAAATTAGAAGTGTTATAACGGTGAATCTCCAAAAGCCCTCATCCTTCTTTTTTGTTTTCTTCGAACTTTTATTCGTAGCTTCTATTTCAACACCCTCGTCATCTTGTGTCTCATTTTCAACTTCATTTTTGTGCAAATTCATAATATGTGTGAGATTATACCATAATGTTATTAAATGATATAATAATTTTATGTATATAATTGTAGGATTAGGAAATCCAGGGGAAGAATATGAATCGACAAGACATAACGTTGGCAGGTTCATAGCCTCTGCATTTGCAAAGCAGTATGAATTACCAGATTTTTCTTATGACAAGAAGTTTTTGGGATTGGTATCTAAGGGGGAAATTACGGCGGGGAAAGGGAAGAGTAAGGTGGAGGAAAAGGTCATTGTGATTTTACCCGAGACATTTATGAATAAAAGCGGAAAGTCTTTGGCTGATTTAATTACGAGTGAAAAGAAAGCAGAACATCTGATTGTAATTCAAGATGATTTGGATTTACCATTTGGAACAGTTAAAATGGTTTTCAACAGAGGGATGGGAGGACATAAGGGGTTGGAATCAATTAAGAGAGCTATTAAGACGGAAGCTTTTATCAGAGTAAAGGTTGGTGTTTCTCCAACAACTCCAACCGGAAAAATTAAAAAACCAAAAGGGGAGGATAAGGTGGTGAAGTTTATTCTAGGAAAGTTTAAGGACGATGAAATGAAGGAGTTAAAAAAGATTGCAAAGAGGGTGGTTGAAGGATTGTATGTGACTATAACTGAGGATAGATTTAAAGCGATGAATAGTTTAAATACGAATTAATAAAATGAGAAAAGGATATCCAGCACTAGAGCATTATGGAAAGCCGGCGGATGCTATTGAGGAGGTGGATTCAACTGTGTCATCAAAAAGCGGCGGGACGGCGGAGGGTGTTGATGAAGATTCTGCTTTTAAAGCTCGGGATGGTGAGAGCGAGAAGGCTGAATCTGGTGACGATGATGTAGGGGGTGCTGGGAATGAAGAAAACGATGAAGACAGTGGTGATTATTTTGATGATACACCAGCTTCTATTAAAACCAGAGATTACTCTAAAGAGGCCTCTGAACTTTGTGAATCTTTTGAAAAAAAGATTGATTTTGTGACGGATTTATGGAGGCAGATTGAGAGCCCTGAGGTGGCGGATTTGCCGTTGGCGGAGTTTAGGTATCGAGCTACCCAAATGCTAACTGATTTAGAGAGGGTGGTTTCTAATTCACATAATCTGCGAGCGGAATGTGAAAAAAAGATTAAAGAAATTAGGGAGGTTACTGTCGCTATTGAATCTGAAAATATTAAGAAAAAAAGAGGCGAAGCTATTCCAGAGGGACTTATTGATATTCTTAAATCTAAACAAGTAAAACTAAGAGAAGGTCTTAGGGGTAGACTAAACAACCCTGATTTTGAATTCGTGCATCATTTTTTAGTCATCATTTCTGGAATTTATTTGAAAAAAACTAAAATAGAGCCGTTGAGAGAACTTCCAATTCAGCAAGACAAGGCTCAGGCAGGTCTGGAGTTTTGTAGGCGCTTAGAGTCTTTTGGTTTTGAATCTGAGTATGGTTATGATTCAAGATGTCCAACTGCAGTCAATGAAAATATTAAAAGATTACTAGATTTTTTGAAGGCAAAAGTTGCTGCGGGGGAGAATATATTTAATTTTATAAAGATAGATCCATACGATATTGTTTTTAATCTAGATCGGGAAGATTTTGATAAAATTTATATTAGTAAAAACTTTCAAAAAAAAGATGGTAAACAAGGTCAAGAAAATAAAGACTTAAAAGTACTTGGTGTTAATTTTCCCAACACTCCAATAATTCTTTTGGCTAAAGGGGATAAAGACATTTCAGAAGAGCATTTAAGAGGTACGGAAATACATGAAAAAGGACATAATTTAATTGGAATAACAGAGGAGGTTGAAGGGTTTGATATTCACAATGTTGTGTACCAAAAATCTTTTGTGAATGGCCTACGTAATAAAGATGGAGAATTTAAGAAACTTTATGAAGAAGGTAAAAGTAAGGATGCCGAGGATGTAGTAAGAAAATATATGAGAAAGGCAATCAATAAGCTGAACGGAGAGATTTCTGCTGATGCTAAAAATATCGTACTCGGCTATCCTGAGACAATCGCTTTTTATGTTAGAGAATTAATTTTTGGGTTAGACCAGTACGTTGCTGAGTATAGTAAGGTGGTACTACCCGAAGCGGAAAATAAAATAAAAAATTTATTTCTAGACATTGTTCAAGAGGAGACAAGATCTATGATAGCTAAGGGAACAGATTTGTTTGTTAAAATGACCACTTATGCTTACGTTGCAAGAAAGTATGGGTTGGAAGATGAATTTTGTTCAGCACTTGTTCTAATGCCAGATTCTGAAAAATATTTAAGCAGAATTTTAAGTATCAAATTAGGTGATAAGTTTGATTTTGTATTAGCAAATAGGGAAATTAATCCAGCCAAACTTTTTGCTGGTGCGCCGTGGTGGCTCAAGAATGGTTTTTCTAAATATTTTGGTCCAAATAGTGTTGCAGTGGGGTAGGTGGTAGAGAAAATATTGCATGAACTTGACGGTAAACACTGATCATATATAATTGTATTAATCCTTAGAAA
>CAJBHC010000077.1 GCA_903952785.1 uncultured bacterium
AGCAATTCCTAAACAACAACGGCTTCCCAGTATCAAAGAAGGGAGTTGGATCAAAGGGAAGAGAGAATACAACCTTTGGCCCCGCAACAAAAGCTGCTCTTGTTAGGTTTCAGAAGGCGAATAGAATACCAGCTACAGGATTCTTTGGACCTAAGACGAGGGATTACATGAGCAAATAATTACGGATGATATAAAAACTAGCGCAGAAGTATTGCTCGATATATAATATATCTAATGGAACCAAATTTTTCATACGAAGGTAAAAACTTTTCTTCAGCAGAGGAAGAGTTGCAATATTTAAGAAAGATGATATCGCAAAAAGAAGCGATGCTATCTACTCACCCAGAAAGCCTGGAACGGGAAAAAGAAAAAGAGAATTTAATTATTCAAGAAATTAAAGACTACTCTGTTATTGATGCAGAAAAGGTCTTGCACCCAGATTTTAAAATTGCGGAATCAAAAGCGGAGGAAATTATATTGGATCTCACTCCTGAGAGTCATGATAAAAAGATGGAGGAGCTGCTCTCAATTCTTCTTGAGAAGGGAATTTTAAATGCAATTAATATAGCAAGAGGTTTTGGTAATCCACACATAGAAAGTGACTTCCATAGATTTTTGGTTGAATATATAAAGAAGGGGTATGCTACACCGGGCTTAAAAGAGAAATCTCCACTTGATAAGACACTTAGAAAAACAGTTTATGAAATTCAACTTCCAGAAAATAAAGCAAAAGAAAATGATCCAAAAAAGGCTTTAAAGGAATTGCTTTCCTCAATGGAGCAATTCTATGCTGGAATGCTTGCTGTTTCTGGGGGTGGTTCTACGGGGCAGACAAAAGAAGAATCTCAATTCTCCATTGAGCTTTCAATGGCAGAAGGGGGAGAGGAATTTATCTTCTATGTAGCAATTCCAGATAACAAGATTCAATTATTTGAAAAGCAATTCCTCTCAATTTTCCCAGATGCAAAAATCGTAGAAAAGAAAGATGAATATAATATATTTAATCCAGATGGAATTACCCTAGCGTCAGAGGCGCAACTCGCAAAGAAGGAGGTCTTCCCAATCAAAACCTATGATCAATTTGATTATGATCCACTTAATGTCATTCTAAACACCTTTAGTAAGATGGATAAGTTTGGAGAAGGTGCCGCAATTCAAATAGTTTTTAATCCAGTTGGAGATTATTATAATAAATTATATAAAAAGTCCTTAGATGATATTCAAAAAGGGGACAAGTTAAAAGAAGCTATTGATATTCAGCACACAGTTTTTGGTGAATTAAGAAAGACCGCCAAGCATGAACTTAAAAATGTCTGGAAAGAAATGATTTTGGGAAAGACAGATAAGGACGATAAGCCAAAGCCAGTTGACGGTATTGCGGTGGAGCAAATTACAAATAAGTTGTCATCTCCCGTAATCGAATCAAATATAAGAATTATAGTTTCAGCTGTTAACAGAGACAAAGCAGAGAGTACATTAACAGAAATAGAGGCTTCATTTAATCAATTTAATAACTCCCTAGGTAATGCCATCAAGTTCAAAAGAAGAAAAGACGCAGAGTTAGTGCAGTTATTACATAGTTTCTCTTACAGACTGTTTGATAGGAATGCAATTCTACCAATGTCCCTTAAGGAGCTGACAACTCTAATGCACTTCCCAGTGGAGAGTATTGTGATTGATTCACAATTAAAGCAAACAAAAGCAAGTACTGCGCCTGCCCCAGTTGGCCTTTCAAAAGAGGGAATTTACATGGGTGAAAATATACACAGGAACCTAAAGACCCCAATTTACTTCACAAAAGAAGATAGACTAAGGCACTTCTATGCAATAGGGCAGACTGGTACTGGAAAGTCTTCATTGTTGCGTAACATGATTATTCAGGATATCAAAAATGGCGAGGGGGTTTGTTTCATCGATCCACATGGAAGTGATGTTCAGGATATTCTCTCTCATATTCCTCCAGAGAGATACGATGATGTTATATACTTTGATCCAAGTTACACTGAGAGACCGATGGCGTTAAATATGTTGGAATACAATGTAGATGTTCCTCAGCAAAAGATATTCGTTGTGAATGAGCTCTTTGGTATCTTCCAAAAACTATATTCTGGTTCCCCTGAATCAATGGGGCCAATCTTTGAACAATATTTTAGAAACGCTGCAATGCTTGTGGTTGAAGATCCGGAAACTGGATGTACGCTACTTGATATTTCAAGAGTTATGGCGGATAAGAAGTTTAGGGATTTAAAGCTTTCTAGGTGTAAAAATCCTGTAGTGGTACAGTTCTGGAGGGAGCAAGCTGAAAAAGCTGGTGGTGAGGCTTCTCTTGCCAATATGGTGCCTTATATCACATCTAAGTTTGACGTATTCCTTGCAAATGACATCATGCGTCCAATTATCGCACAAGAAAAATCTAGTTTTAATTTCAGAGACGTGATGGATAATAAAAAGATCTTGCTTGTGAACTTGGCGAAGGGAACATTGGGGGATATTAACTCATCGCTTCTTGGTCTTGTCTTGGTTGGAAAGATATTGATGGCGGCGCTTTCCCGTGTGGATTTGTTTGGAAAAGACTTTCCACCGTTTTATCTATACATTGACGAGTTCCAAAATGTTACAACTCCATCAATTTCTACTATTCTTTCAGAGGCTAGAAAATATAAATTGTCATTAAATGTTGCCCATCAGCACATTAGTCAATTAGATGAAAAGATCAAAGGTTCCGTTTTTGGAAACGTTGGTACTATTGCAGCCCTTCGTGTTAGTGCAGAGGATGCGGAGTTTCTAGAAAAACAATTCTCCCCAGTCTTTACCGCAAAAGATATTATGAATATTGATAACATGAATGTTTATCTAAAGATGCTTTCCGATGGTAGACCCGTTAGACCTTTCAGTGTTGAGTTTACTTGGGCTACTGGGGGAAACAAGGAGATTGTAAATAACCTTAAGGAGCTATCATACTTTAAGTTTGGACAAGATAGAAGAATCATTGAAGAAGAAATTGCAAGAAAGTATAAAAAAGAAGAGGTGGTACCCACTCCTGGTTTGAATGGCGGTGGAAATAAGAACCCATTTGCAGATTTAGTATAATAGGAATATTATAGAGTTAATACCGCTATCGTTCATCATTAACTTTTTGAATATCGTAGTCGATTATTCTTGCGGTATCTTTATTATTAAGTATTAATTTAAATATGGATATTCTGATCAAAGAGACAGGTCACAAAAACGAGAGAACTCTTGTTGTTGTTAAGCCAGATGGTGTTCAAAGAGGTCTAACTGGAGAGGTTATAAAGAGATTTGAGAGAGTGGGTCTAAAACTCATTGGTTTAAAGTTTATGGTTCCAACAAAAGAAGCCATAAAGAAACATTATACAACCGATCCAGGATGGATAGAGAAGACAGGTGCTAGAAATATACACTCAGCAGAAGAGAAGGGATTGGAGCCAATATCTCATGACCCGATAGAAATGGGTAATATCGTACTTAATAATCTTGTTGATTTTATGACAGCGGGCCCCGTTGTTGCTATGGTGTGGCAAGGAGCACATGCTGTAAAGATTGTTAGAAAGTTAGTTGGAAGCACAGAGCCATTATCATCCGATGTTGGAACAATCAGAGGGGACTTTGTCTTAGATTCATATGACATGGCGGAGGCACAAGGTAGAGCTGTTAGAAATGTTGTTCATGCTTCGGGGTGTATTGTTGAAGCACAAGCTGAAATTGCTCAATGGTTTAATTCAAATGAGATTATAGAGTATAAGGCTATCCACGAACAAATTCTATATCAAGATTTTAGCAATTTGCTGGGTAAGTAAACTGTGTCTTATGATGACGTGCAATTGCGTATGCGCGGATAGTCGCGGATGATCATCAGAAGTACGCAGAGACTTTCTCTCTTTGTAAATAGTTACAAAAAGTCTGAAGGTATTATAATAGTAAGTAGGGTACTGTGCTTGTCGATTCTCTTTTGATATTTTTTCAGGGAGTTCGCGTCAATTACAGCCTTAAGCTTTAATTGTAGAACACCCACCTAGCATTATTCTAGGGTCGACATCTGCAGTATCCTACATTACACCCCTTATAATGACCCGCGTCGCCTCTTGCCCAAAAGCAAGGGGTGTTGTGTTTATGTACTACAAGCTAGATATGTTATACAATATTCAAATGAGCCAATCAAAAATATTTTGGAAAGCGTTTATTAAAATATTCATCCTTTTTACATTACTAGTATTCATAACAGATCAAAGTGTCTTTACAGACCTTAAACTATTATTACTAATGATTCTTGCAAATTCAATTGTGGCTGTGCTTATAGCATTACCTTTTTCCTTCTTTAAGAAAAACAAAAACATATCACCTGCGACCTGGGATACATTGGACGGTGACACACAAAAAACACGTAATAGATTTTTATTTCATTTCATTCTAAACACACTCGTATCTGGTTCGATCGTGTTATTTCTATTACAGATGTCACATTCAACACTAACTCTATCCATAGTAACCTTATTCATTGTATTAATAGTGGGTTTTGCAGACGCTTGGTTTAGATTTTATAAATCTTGAAATCATAATTATACAACCCTCTTATCGCCAGGCCCAATATGCTCAATTTTATCTCCATCAACCTTAATTGCTTGACCGTCTTTTAAAAGATAAACCTTCCAGGGAAAATCAATGAATTTCCTTATTTTTTCTCTATTTTCAATTATCTTATGCTCGGAAGTTCTCTCGTCTCCTTCTTTTTGATGAACTGCTACACAAAAGTCTACTAGTCCTAAACCAGCATGGGTTTCTTTCCATTCAGGTTTCCACCAGCCTAAACCGAAACTAGGTACAGCTAAACAAAATCCTGCGCTTGTTCCAATGTAAATGGCACCCTTCTCTATTAAATCCGTAAGATAGGTATCAAGTTTTGAAACTCTTGCCCATTCCCTTAACCAATTTGTATTGCCTCCGCAAAAATCAATTATATCAACCTTGCTTAGTTCTTCTTTAATCCAATCGGGATCTTTTTTCAAATCTACAATGGTCACATTATACCCCTTATCCTCATATCCTCTTTTCCATGTTTCTTGCCATACTTGATTTTTTTCAAGTCTACCTTCGCTAATTTTGGGAACGACGTCATATCCAGGAAGCTCGCTTTTAATCCAATCTATCGGGTCTGCCGCCGTCGAGATCAGGGCAACCCTCAAATCTGTTTTGCCGTTGGTGAGGTCAGAGAAGGCTTGCTCAAGCTCTGGATTATCAATACCGCTAGATGTAAGAAGCAGTTTCATGTAAATATTGTATCACAGCAAAGAGTTATATTATATTCATCGTTAAGTTCCCTTCAGCTAGTACTTCTCTGGAAGCATCAGACATATTTATTATGATAGCTGAGCTTGTGGATTTCTTACTATCTATAGATTGAATCTTTCCTACTACTCTAATTTTTGTTCCAACTTTGATTTTACCGAATGATCTAATTGATAGTTCATTACTTAAGGCAATTTTATCTTCGTTGATGGACCTAAGAAAAACAGGGAAGCCTGCGATAGAATCCAACAGTGTTAATATATAACCAACTTGGCACACACCTTCTTCTCCTTGATTCAATGAGGATGTCTCAACGTCCATTATTAATTCACCAGTTTCTTCATTCCAAACCGCATCATTAATGGGAATGTTGTTTACGCGATAGAATTCATGGCTTGATAATAGATAATCATTCAACATGATGTGTTCTTTTGATAAATCTCGAAGGGATTTACCTCTCGTGTGCTCTAGTTTATCTTCTGGTTGGGCCGGAACATTACTCTGAGTTTTTTTATCTATGGACAGGTGTCCTCGAGCCAAGACCTTTGTAGGCTTAGATACGTCAACTATGTGGGCAGAAATTTTAGCGTGTTTTTCATCAGCTGAATCAATTTTCCCTGTAACTCGTATTGTTGCACCAACTTCCACCTTTCTCATGTACTTTATTGATAATTCGTCAGCAAAATCTTCTGTATTGTATTTTGTACTCAAGATTGGAAGTCTCGCTATTGAGTCAAGTAACATTGCGGTAAAACCACCGTGGCATAGTCCCTCATAGGCCTGGTTATCTTTGGTGGTTTGAAATTCCAATACAAATTCTCCCGTTTCTGGATTCCATATTGTATCTTGTATTGGGATAGTGTTGGCATCGTAAAATTCACTACTGGAGGTTAGATAGCTACTTAAAACGGTTGAGTCCGCAGAGAGGGCAGCAAGAGACTCTGACTTGCCTGTTTCAGTATTGCGCACGATCTGGCCTTTTTCTGCTGGTATTGTCATATTAAGATTATATAAGAATTGGGTATTTAAATCTACTTTATGACTAAAATCTATATTGGGACAGATACCTCTAATGTGTTAATATTAACCCATGCCCACTACCAGATTTAAATTTTACTTCTCCCTATTTGTAGCCTTTTTGATAATAATGGTGAATCATTTTGCCGGTATTTATCAGATATATTGGCTATTATCATGGTTTGATATTCCAATGCACATTGCCGGTGGCTTTATGGTGGGTCTCTTTGCTCAAACTGGATTAGATCATTTGAATATTAACAAAAAAAGAAATGTTTGTACTATCTTGTTTGTCATTCTTGTCGGAGTGGTGTGGGAGTTTGCCGAATGGTATTTTGGAGCTACAAGTGGACTTGGCCTAGTTTCCAGATTCGACACAATAAAAGATATAATTGATGATATAATTGGTGGAGCATTATCAATTTGGTTTTGGCACTTCATATTTAATAAAAAAAATACAAAAATTCATGACAAACAGTAAACAAGATAGAGTTAATAAGGATGGAAAATTAACATTAACTTTTTGCGGGGGAGTAGGATCAGTAACGGGTGCCAATTTTTTGCTCACTGGACCAGACGGAATTAGCATATTAGTTGATTGTGGACTTGAGCAGGGAACTCATGATTCAGATTTACACAATCATCAGGATTTTATATACGACCCCAAGGATTGTAATTTCCTTCTTATAACTCACGCTCACCTGGATCACATTGGAAGAATTCCAAAACTTGTCAAAGAAGGTTTTAGGGGAACAATATATTCCACCCCAGAAACACTGGAGCTTACAAAAGTAATGCTTGATGATGCGCTGAAGATTGCAACACAAGACGCCGCAAAAAAACATGTTCCACCGTTATATGAGGAGAGGGACGTGATAGAATCGTTCAAAAACTGGAAAACAATTGAATATCATAAAGATTTTGAATTGGCGCCAAATTACTCACTCTTTATAAAAGATTCAGGGCACATTCTCGGTTCTGCAATGTTTGAATTGACATACAAGGGGGAGGTGGGTGGAAAGGATTACACCAGAAAGATTGTCTTCACCGGAGACTTGGGAAATAGTCCAACTCCGCTTTTGCATGACACAGAAAAAATAACGGATGCAGACTATTTGGTTATGGAGAGTGTTTATGGCGATAAAAATCACGAAGATAGCGGTGTGAGGCTGGAGAAGCTAAGAAAAGTATTTTTGGATAATTATCATAGAAACGGTACGCTTATCGTTCCATCCTTTTCTTTGGAAAAAACTCAAGAGGTTTTGTTTGAAATTCACAAATTAATGGAGAGTAAGGAGTTGCCTGAAATGAGAATATATTTGGATTCTCCTTTGGCTTTGCGCGTGACTGAAATTTACAGAAGAATGAAAAAGGATTTTAACGAAGAGGCAACAGCAGACTCAAGGAAACATGACATCTTTGCTTTTCCAGGACTCAGAATTAGTGATTCATCGGATCAATCAAGAATGATCGTTAAGGAGCCTAATCCAAAGATCATTATGGCTGGATCAGGGATGTCTAATGGTGGAAGAATCGTTCATCATGAAATGGATTATCTTGGCGATTCAAATAACACAATTCTGTTTTTGGGATATCAAGCTGTTGGAACTTTAGGTAGAAAGATAAGCGAGGGGAATAAGGAGATTGAAATCAATGGACAAAAAATAAAGATTAAGGCGAGAATTGAAATGATCGATGGATATTCTTCTCACAAAGACTCTGATCATTTGGTTCTGTTTGTAAATGATACTGCAAAGACCGTTAAGAAAGTTTTTGTTGTAATGGGTGAGACTAACGCATCTTTATTTTTAGCACAACGTCTACGTGATTACGATGGAGTGAATGCGGTGCATCCTGAGGAAGAGGAGGTGGTGGTGTTGGAGTAGCCGTATCCGCCCAACTGGGATTAGGTTATTTAGGAACAAAGTTGGTATTGACTTTTTGAATTAACTTTTGATATAATACAGGAACTAAGACAAGAGGCGCTCCAAACGGCTAATTACCTAAGGCAACCTTTTAAGAAGAAGGCTCCAAAGTACTGCTAATCTTCGGGGTCTTTTTCTTTGGCTATTTTTTCTTTAATATCTTGATCATCTAGGTAAGAAAAGTACATGTTTCCGATATTTTTATACAAACAGGAACTATTTGATTTACTTGGAAATAAAATCTTTTCACCCCCCCCTTCTCTTTTCTAAATATTTCCAAAATATTTTGTCTTTTCCTAAACTCACTGTATAATAAATAACATGATATCAAGTTCATTAAACACAAACCCACTTAGAAATAATAATAAGAAGAATCATTTAATTCCAAAGATCGGAGTATCAGGTGCGGCAGACATGGGTTTTCTTAATGAAGACGTATACCTTTCTGCAAAAGAGGTTGGAAAGGAGATAGTTAGACAAGGTGCAATTTTAGTTACTGGCGCAACAACCGGCTTTCCATATTGGACGGCTGTTGGTTGTAAGGAAGAATCAGGAATTTCAGTTGGCTTTTCTCCTGCAGCAAGTGAAGAAGAGCATGTAAGCGTTTACAGACTGCCGGTAGATTACATGGACTTCATTGTCTACACAGGCTTTGGATATAACGGAAGAGATCTTTTGTTTACTCGTGCATGTGATGCGGTGATTATCGGTCCAGGAAGAATCGGAACACTTCATGAATTTGCGGTTTGTTACGAGGATCAAAAACCACTCGGAATTTTGACAAGTAACGAATGGGAAACAGGTGACTTACTTAAGGTTTTTATTGAAAAGAGCCATAGACCAAATACTCACGTGATATTTGACACAGATCCAAAGCGTTTAGTCCAAAGACTCCTTGATATGTTACCAAAAGAAAAGAAACATAATCATGTTTATAAAAATGATGATGGATTTGGGGGGAGTAAGGGGGATATTATTTTGTAGGTGATTCTGATTCTTTAGAATCTGAATCACGGGGAAACCGTTAAATAAAAAATAAACTCTTCGAACCGCGAAGGGTTTATTTTTTTATAGGTTTCTCCGGAGGGGGTTCAGCTGAAAATAATAATCAAAACAAAATACCCCTTGCGAGGTATTTTGTTTTAGCTTGTTACAGCTCTAATGCCGTGAGAACTATGTTGGTGGTAAGACCAATAATTCACAAGCCTTAACTGGTATATTACTCTAAATTTTTAGAAATGCAAGATTGACATCGTTATGTCTTTATTTTCCAAGGGAATTCTTTAGAATTTCTTGATTCAGCAGAATCACCTACTGGGTTATAGAAATATCATGTCTATTTGATATGGTGTCTCGAATGAATAAAAAGACCTACAT
>CAJBHC010000078.1 GCA_903952785.1 uncultured bacterium
AAAATTCAATCACTGTACCAAGGTCAAACAGTAAATCCTGACCTTCAATACTTGGTAATTTAAGTACTGAAGCTGTCTGCTTATCTGAATTCCAAGTAAGCCATGATGGTGTTTCTTTCTTAACTACTTCATCAATCTTTGAAAAAATACCATTACTCTTACTGCCTTCTCTAATTGAAACTGTGTCTCCGATCTTAACCACAAAGGAAGGAACGGTTAGACGTCTTCCATTTACTAGTATGTGACCGTGAGATACCGCTTGTCTTGCAAATCTTCTTGTTGGAACAAGACCTAATCTGTAAACAACGTTATCAAGTCTTGTCTCTAGTGCCTCAAAGATTTTTACGATAGGTGTTGTTGATTTTGATTCAATAACCTTATTAACATAGTTTGAAAATTGCTTCTCAGAAATACCATAAGTAAATCTAGCTTTTTGCTTTTCAATCAATTGCTTTCCGTAATCACTTCTTGGGCCTCCTTTCTTCTTCTTGCCATTCTTTGCATTAAAATCACGCTCAACACTAGCTTTAAACTTGGCTGTTTGTGTTTTTTCAAAGATAGGCGCACCCAGTCTTCTTGCTATTTTGTATTTTGGTCCAGTTATCATATTTTTATCTTTATTTTATGTATTAAAGACTATACACGTCTTGGCTTCTTTGCCTTAGGGCCATTAAAAGGAACACCAGTTGCATCTTTCACACCTGAGATACTTATTCCTTTGCTAATAAATGCTCTGATTGCTGATTCTCTACCTGAACCAACTCCCTTAACAACGGCTGACACCTCCTTTACTCCCATAGCAATAGCTTTATCAGCTAGAAGCTCCCCTACTTTTGCAGCTGCAAATGGTGTACCCTTTTTTGCACCCTTAAAACCAAGTGAACCCGATGATGACCAAGCTACTGCGTTACCCTTTGAATCAGTTAAAATAACTTTAGTGTTATTATAAGTTGATTGGATACAAAGAATACCAGAATCCATCTTCTTTTTAGATGAAGCTCCTGATGTCTTTTTTGCGCCTTCAGAATTCTTTCCGGCTGTTACAATTCTCTTCTTTCCCATAATGATTATAAATTAAAATTATTTCTTAGACTCTTTCTTCTTACCTGAACCCATAGTCTTTTTAGGACCCTTAAGAGTTCTGGCATTTGTCTTTGTACGCTGACCACGCGCAGGCAATTTACGTGCGTGACGCATACCTCTATATGACTTAATATCTTTAAGTCTTTTGATGTTTGCACCAACCTCACGCTTTAGATCGGCTTCAAGCTTGAATTTCTCAATTGCCAAACGGATTTTACCCTCTTCATCAGCGGTTAAGTCCTTTGGCTTTTTACTGTATTCAACTTGAGCCTCATCTAAAATCTTATGAGCTCTTGAACGTCCAATACCAAATATTGCCGTTAAGGCCATCTCAATTCTTTTCTCTTCGGGAATAGTTATACCAAGAATACGCATATTTGTTTTTATGATTACCGAAACCTAGCCCTGTCTTTGCTTATGTCTAGTGTTGGCTGGGCATATAACACGCACAACCCCGTTCCTACGAACGGTTCTACACTGTACACAACGCTTTTTGACGGATGCTTTTACTTTCATATTATTATTTAAAGTTGTGAAAACGATACTACTATAATTCCAAAAAAATGTAAAGTTACTATTGTGTAGACCAATCATTTACACAATAATACCCATGCGGGTCGCTCCTCCCGTTTTACTTTTTTTGTTTACATTCGGCGGACAATTCTACCTTTTCCTCCGTATTGATCTATCTCGACAGTTACCTTATCTCCGATAAATATACGGATTCTGTTGATTTTCATTTTACCGCCAAGATACGTCATTATTTCCTTGTCCTCGTCCAACAACTTTACTCTGAAGTGTGTATCAGGTAATGATTCTGTGACGATTCCTTGGAACAGCTTCTTGCCTTGTTTTGATGCATCCATTTGTATAAGCATTAGATTAGCACGATAATTAATCTTGCACAAGCACTTTAATCCCCAAAGCGTTAGGTAAAGTCACCTTCCAGAATGGAGAAATCTTAATTTGGGCGTAAGTTACCCCTTTGGTCTGCTGAAGCATGGACAATGCCTCTCTTTTACCCTTATTTTCCAACCCCTTGACCAATTCATCCTTATCTATGGACACAATTATATTAACATTGCCTGTTGCTGTAATTTGGCCATCTTCATCGGCTTTAGATATATCAAGTGAACTAGAGGCAAAATTTATCTCATATTTAAAGCCATTCAGATCTTCAACCCCCAATATTGATTTAGCTGTTTCTACAATAGCAGCATTAAGTAGGGTTCCAGCCTGCAAGGACCCGTCAATTTTAACTACCGCCAATTTCTTATCCGCTGAAAGCCTTGTCTCTGAATTAATAATCTTATACTGAAGTGTATCCTCATTTATTATTAAGCCCCTAGAATCAGCCTGTTGTTTTAGTAAGACAAGAAGATCAGCCTTCATTTTGTCTTTTGCATCAGCAATTTGACTTGCTAAATCCTTTTGGGCAATATTTGGAACTTCCCCTGAATATCCCCCCGTTATACTTCCTTTTGACCTACCGTATATACCATCAAACTTTGCTGTACCCTTAAACGCTGGGAAAGTAAAATCCTTTGGCCCTGAATTATACTTCTCACCAGATGACTCAGCGGTGAGGGTGGTCGTCACGCTACCCAAAACAAGCTTTTTAGACACAGTCTTTTTAGCAGGAACAGTGACAGCTTTATCTAAAAGAAAGATTAGGCCATTTGAAGCCTGTATCTTTGTGCCTTTAGCAAACTTCTGACTCGCTGTTGTATTATTGAAGATTACAACTGTTCCTGTCGATTTCTTATCCACCTTAGCAGAGCCGTTTGCAGGAACACTAATTGAATCAGTTGATGTAGATTGGAGAATTTCACCGTCACCTTGATCAAATTTATATCCAGAAGCCAAGGAAACATTTATATTCTCAGATTTTAATATAATTTTTGCTGAACTAAACAAATTTAGAGCAAAAAATCCAATAATAAAAATAACAAGAATGGCTATTGGTAGTTTATACGAGCCTTTAAAGAAGCTGCTAAACACTCCTTTTGATCCAAAAAATCCACCCCCACTCCTTTTTGTATAATCTGTGAAATCATCTTTCTCTGTCTCAGCAAGAGCTGGTATTTTAGTATTCTCAATCTCTTCCTTGTTTTCACCAAGCATATGAATTTCCTCTTCCGTTTCATCGTCCCTAGTCTTATGGTCAATAATTTCTATATATTCATCCCTGTCATAGTCCTCAACGTTTGTGATAGGTCTTTCAAGCTTTTTTATCTCCACACTCGAAGATTCATTATGATCATGCTTTTTGACAGCATTTTTATGAACACTTCTTTTGACGGTGCCTTTACGCAATTCATTTGATTCAATAATCCTTTCCTCCTCATCTTCACTTCCCTTTTCAGGAATAGAAATATTCCTAATGGATCTCTTTTCTTTTGGAACGATATCGTAGAATTTAGTTTTTTTACTCATATTATAAATAATAACACGAAATTAATTTTATTTTTATGCAAAAAGCTTTTTGTTGTTGAAAAGTACCCCAGTAACAATTGAAATGTCCAATTCTTGATTTATGTTTGCCTCCATATCTATCTCGCACAACGGAGACATATCTGCCAGTTCCATAATTTTTACCTCAAATTTCCCATCTGTTAATGCAAACTGTTGATATTCTTCATTTTCTATAAACTGTTTAAATATTTTGGCAACATCACGTTTTACAAACAAATAAAAGTCTTTTGGTAGGACACCGTTTTGTGTAATCTTCTTTAGGACGGCAGAGAAACTAACAAGCCATTCCTTTTCCGTGGCCTGAATTACAGCAGAAACCCTTTGCCCCTTATCCATATCCAATTTTCCAGTTATACAGGATTCGATTAAGGATTCCGCCATATCTTCTGCGCACCCCATCGCTTTAGCAACACTCTCCATTAGGAAATATCTACCCAATGGAAACGATGCCGTGTCTCGCAATATATTTTCTTTAACAATCAAAATTTCTGTAAGTTCAGAGGTTATATCAACAACAGTGTAATCCTTAACGTTTGGATAAAGATCACTAATTGCAGAAAAAGAAACGAGAGACTGAGAATGAATGTGAATATTACTTAGGTGAAAATTACTACTTATTATATCTTCTATTCTCTTGACTGATTCAGCTCTGGTGTAACTTGTGAAGACATTTATATCAATGTCTTTCACTTTTTTACCAATAGGATTAACAATATTGTACCCATTCACAATTACAGAAAGAAAGTTCTGCTCAAGAACTGTAACGTTATCCTTTTCACCCTTGTAGGCCTTGATAATATTTGATGTTGCTTTATTAATTATACTCTCAGTAACAACAAATGGGTTAGCTTCTTGCATCTTTATTTCATTTGTCTCAGATAAATAC
>CAJBHC010000079.1 GCA_903952785.1 uncultured bacterium
CATACGAGATCTATCGCTGTGACTGGAGTTCAGACGTGTGCTCTCCGATCTACTCTTCACACAAACAACGCCGCTGGAACCTTTACTAGATTAATAGATCTTGGTGCTGATCCAAAAACATTAACATCAGCAATTCACGCTGCAATTGCTCAGCGTCTAGTTAGAGTCCTTTGTAATAAATGTAAAAAGAAGGTTCCAATTCCAACAGAGAGAGTGGCATTAGTTGACGACGTACTAGAATCAATAAAGGAAATGGAGGAAGGAAAAGAGTTCTTACAAAAACCAACAGAAATTTATATTCCCGCGGGATGCGATGAATGTAATAACACTGGATACTTTGATAGAATCGGAATTCATGAATTAATTTTGACAGATGCATCAATTGAAAAAATTGTAAGAGAAAATCCAAGTGAAAGAGAAATCAAATCTGTGGCTAGAAAACAAGGTTTTTTAGACATGAGACAAGATGGTGTAGTAAAAGTTTTACAGGGTGTAACCTCTTTTGATGAGCTAGAGCGTGTTATAGATTTATCTAAAGATGATTTTATAGAAGAAGCTCCGTTAGTTTAATTTTATTTCCAAAAAGGTGATAATAATATATAAAATTCAACAAAGTGATTTTATGAAAATATTTTAGGTTGACAATTGATTTATTTGACACTTCAAATAAATAATTATCCAAAACAAAACTGTGTAAATCTCCGTTGACTTAAAACGGTCTCACAGGTATTGTTATTTTATCAATTTGATCAAGCGTGAAAAATTGATAACAAAAAAACAGCACTTTAAATCTCTAAGCGATGCTTTAAGTCCTAAGACCTAAAGCCCGATAGTTCTTTAAGGATAGCACCAGGAACGTGGCGTAAAGCCCGCACCAGAACGTCCTTTAAGAAAAACCGATAGACCCGCAAAGGTTGTATCGCTTAGAGATTTAAGGAGCTGTTTTATTCCTAAGAATATAACACAGAAATAAATCCCTTTTTGTATCTTTGCTACAAAAATCCATTTTACCATGCCAAAATCATCTGGCAAGCCTGTTTCAAGTTCATGAGTATCGTAGCATACTTATTTTTTTCTGTCAAGCAGTTATTATTTAGATTACAAGTTAAAATGTAGTTGAAACAACAAAATGACTCAAGATTTTAATTCTAACATATCCAATATAACCTCAAATACCCCCATAACCGATGAGGTTTTGGAGAAGTCAGGAGATAAAGTTCTTGATCAAGAACTCAGACCTGGTAATTTTGAAGAATATATTGGCCAAGAACAGATCAAAAATAACCTCAAAATCCTACTAACTGCCGCAAAAGAGAGAAACCACCCACCAGAACACCTTTTGTTCTATGGCCCTCCAGGGCTTGGTAAGACAACTCTAGCTCACCTTATTGCTAAAGAGACGGGATCTCAAATTAAAATCACCTCTGGCCCTGTTATAGAGCGTGTGGGGGACTTAGCATCCGTATTAACCAACCTCTCTCCGGGGGACATTCTTTTTATCGATGAAATCCATCGCCTCAACAAAACGGTTGAGGAGGTTCTTTACCCCGCCATGGAATCTGGCCAAATTGATATAATTATTGGAAAGGGACCTTCTGCCAGAACAATTCAATTAGATTTACCTCCCTTTACCCTAATTTCAGCCACGACAAGAGTTGCCATGGTCTCCTCCCCTCTCAGATCCAGGTTTTCAGGGGGAGTCTTTCGTTTGGAATTTTATACAGAAGGTGAAATATCAAAAATAGTTTCAAGATCTGCAAATATTCTTAACTTAAATATTGACGAGGGTGCAATTAATGAAATAGCAAAAAGGAGCCGTTCAACCCCTCGTACTGCAAATTATCTACTTAAAAGATGTAGGGATTATTCACAAGTTCTTAAAAAACAATTAACAAAGGATGTAGTTGAGGAAGCCTTGTCTCTTCTTTCAATCGATAGGCGTGGACTAACCGCCATGGATCGTTCTATTCTTTCAACAATTATAGAAAAATATGAAGGGGGGCCTGTTGGACTTGGAACAATTTCAGCTTCCCTCTCGGAAGATGAGGCAACAATTGAGGAATTTAGTGAACCATATTTGATTCAACTTGGTTTTATAGAAAGAACTCCAAGGGGGCGAGTTGTAACACCTCAAGGTTATGCCCACCTTGGTATTGATTATCCGACAGAAAAACAAATTAGATTTGCTTAATTTTTTTTAACACTTAAAATACAAAGATAAGTGATTATTTAAATATGAAAATATTATCAATTGATCCGGGATATGAAAGACTTGGTATTGCAATAATAGAAAAGGAACGAGGAAAAAAGGAGGTTTTGTTATTTTCAGAGTGTTTTAAAACAGACGCTAAAAACCCTTTTGAAGAACGTTTATTGGAAATTGGAAATAAAATTGAGGAATTAATTATTGAGCACCAACCATTTGTTTTAGCAATTGAAACACTTTTTTTTAGTAAAAATACAAAAACAGCAATGAGGGTTGCCGAGACAAGGGGAACAATAATTTATGTTGCTAAAAAAAACAAACTTCTCATTAAAGAAATAAATCCTATGGAAATTAAATTAGCCGTCACAGGTGACGGAAAAAGTGACAAACACCAAATGACAAAAATGGTTCAATTAATTTTAAAGATGAACAAAAAAGCAACAGATGATGAATATGACGCTATCTCTTGTGGTCTTGCGTGTTGTGCCCTTTTGAGATATTAAACTCAATATAATAATTAATTTTAAACAATATCCACAGTTTTACTTGCATATTTCTATTAGTATGATAAATATATCAAATAAGTTTTAATAATTAATCAAACAACAATAAACATGACTGATGACTTAGATTTAGATATTGCAACGGACACCACTGGATCAGATGATGATTTATTAGCAGAAGATAAAGATCTTGATGTTGGAGATGTTGATCCACTAGATGTTCCCCTTGATGAAGAGGAGCTCGTGGACGATGAATCCATAGACCCTGAAAAAGAAGAGGGTGAGGACGAAGGTCTCTTCGGTTTTGGATTACCAGGAGAGTTAAACGATGATGGAGAATTTGTTTCTCCAGCAATAGATGATGAAGAGGAAGAGGAAGAGTTGGTTGATGAAAATCTATTTAATTAAAAAACTAAAAAACGCACCTCGACAACACAGGTACACTATAAAAAGTGTGCCTTTTGTTGTACAATAGGCAAAGTTATTATAAAAACAAAATGTTCAAAAAATACAATAAAAAACGTCTTAAATTTATCCTTAAAAACACTATTTTAATAGCAATTATTGCTATTGTTGTTTTAGCTGGAATATTCTTAATTTGGGCTTCAACAATTAAAACTCCAGACCTTTCTTCTTTTGACGATAGGCTTTTGGGTCAATCAGCTAAAATATATGATAGAACTGGAAACATATTATTATATGATTTGAGTGAAAAAGTTAGAAGAACCGTAACTCCTTTTGACCAAATTTCTCCTTATGTAAAAAATACAACTGTTGCAATTGAGGATGTTGATTTTTACAATCACGGAGGAATTAAGATTTCATCAATAATAAGAGCCGTCTTTGCCAACATTTTTTCATTGAAATTTAGCCAAGGTGGTTCAACAATCACACAACAGGTAGTTAAAAATTCACTACTTTCTCAAAACAAAACCATAACTAGAAAAATTAAAGAGTGGATTTTGGCAATCAAACTAGAGAGAACAGCTTCAAAAGATACTATTTTGAACATGTATTTAAATGAGGCGCCTTATGGAGGAAATATTTATGGGGTAGAAGAAGCTAGTTCTTTATTCTTTAATAAAAAATCAAAAGATTTAACCTTGGCAGAATCAGCCTACCTTGCATCCCTACCCCAATCCCCATCGTCACTATCTCCCTACGGAAAAAACAAAACCAAGCTGGAAGCAAGAAAAAATCTAGTACTCCAAAAAACCTTGGAAGCAAAACTTATTTCAAAAGAAGAATACGAAAAAGCTATAGCAGAAAAAGTTGTTTTTCAACCAAAATCAATGGCTGGAATCAAGGCCCCCCATTTTGTTATGTACGTTAAAGATTATTTACTAGAAAAATATGGGGAAGAGTTGCTGGCAAAAGGTGGTTTAAAGATAACAACAACACTAGATTATGAGTTGCAACAAAAAACAGAGGATTTGGTTTATAATTATGTGACAAAAAACGGCCCTGCTTTTAAAGCAAAAAACGCAGCAGCTGTTGCAACAGATCCAAGAACAGGGCAAATACTAATGATGGTTGGATCAAAGGATTACTTTGATAAAGAAAATGATGGAAACTTTAATGTGATAACCGCCCACAGACAGCCGGGTTCATCTTTTAAGCCGTTTGCTTATGCTACAGCATTCATGAAAGGTTATACGCCAGAAACACCACTTTTCGATGTTCAAACAGAGTTTAATGTAAACTGTACACCCCTTATTAATGAGAAAGACAAGGAGAAGCCGGGCTGTTATACGCCACAGAACTACGAAGGGGGGTTTAAGGGATTAATGAGCTTTAGAACAGCCCTTGCTCAATCAAGAAACATACCATCAGTAAAGGTATTATATTTGGCTGGAATTGAAGACACCTTAAAAACAGCAACAGCCATGGGTATTAATGATTTAGGCCCAGCTTCTCAATACGGCCTAGCCCTTGTTCTTGGAGGTGGTGAGGTTTCCCCACTTGATATGACGTCAGCGTATGGTGTATTTGCAAACAATGGACAAAAAGCCCCCTTAGTTTCTGTTTTAAAAATAGAAACGGACAAGGGAGAGTTGTTGGAACAAACACCTGAGAAAATTGTCACGAAACAAGTTATAACGGAACAATCAGCAAAATTAATCAACAGCGTTTTATCTGACAGAAAAGCAGGATCAACTATTTTTGCTCCAAGCATCTTTGGAAGCAGGGTGGTTGCAATGAAAACTGGTACAACAAACAACTCACGAGACGCTTGGGAAATTGGATACACCCCAAGTATTGCCATTGGAGCTTGGATGGGGAATAATGACAATACACCAATGATTCAACAGTCTTCCGCTAAAATTGTTGCCCCTCTATGGAAAAGTATAATGGATTTTGAGCTAGCCAGAATACCTGTTGAAAGTTTTGATGCACCAGAACCAACGGAGAAGAATATTAATCCCTTCTTAACTGGCACCTGGATGGGGCCGGGGAGTGAGGTTCATTCAGAGTTATATTGGGTTGATAAAAAAAATCCAACAGGCGGTGCGCCGGGCTTAAATTCTAATGATGAACAATTTAGAAATTGGGAATATGGTGTTATTAGCTGGTCCCAAGGCCCACAAGCGGCTGGATTGATTCAAAGCACCCCTGTAGTTGGTGGTGGTGAATTAAATCAAAACACCAATCAATTTAAAATAGTTCAACCAACCAGCTTCTCCATAATAGATAAAAACTCAAGACAATCAATCATTGTTTCTGGTTTTAAAAATAACACCGTTTCAGTTGAATACTATATAAACGGCGCTTCTATTGGTAAATCTACAGAAGCACCCTTCGTTTCTTCTTACACCCCATCAGAAACACCAGCTAGTGACTTTGAAGATGAATTAAAAGCGGTAGAGATGGATTCAAATGGAAATCAACGAGAAACAACGGCGGTATATTCAATAAAGTAAAATTAACTTAATAAATTATAAAAAACCAACATATGCAAAATGTTGGTTTTTTATATTATTTAACTCAATCAAAAACCTATTGAATCTACAAATCTATTTGGGATGGTTTCTTTTATAATTTTAAGGATTTGTTCTTTTCTTATATATATAAAGTTCTTTTGAACTGGATTAACTTTTAAAATAATAGTGTTTTTTCTAAAAAAAACATGAGTTTCATCTATATCCAAACCTGTTTGATTCTTTACAGCATCAACAACAGACTTTTTGTCTTCCTGTGGATTCTTGATTTTTGAATAATCACCCAATAAATCACCAATGTTTATCATATTATTTATTCATTGGCATCAATAGATAAAGAAAACTATCATCACCAAAAGCTTTCATTATCATTGGTTTATTTACCCCACTAAAAGACAATACCAAACTGTCTGAACTAATTGAGATAAGCGCATCTGTTATGTATTTATAATTAAAATTAATACTTAAAGACTCTCCGGTGATTGAACCCTGTATTGTTGTTGTACTTTCTCCAATATTGTTGTTTTTTGTTATTATTTCAATATTTTTTTCCTCTGGATGTATTACAAACTTGGTGTGATTAAAAACATCACTAAAAATAGAACTTGTTTTAAAACAATTTAATAAATCCTGTTTTAAAACAGTAATCTCTGAAACAAACTCTTTTGGAATAATAGCTTTGTAATTAGGAAAATTACCCTCGATAATTCTAGAAACCAAATAGGCATCATTATAAGATATTGCTATCTGATTCTGTTCAATCACTATTTTAAGGTTTTCATTAACCCCCTCAAAAAATCTTATTATTTCAACCGCATTTTTAACTGGAATTAAAACTTGAGAAAAATCCAATAGGTTTTTGAGTTTTATTGTTTTTTCAGCCAACCGGAGTCCGTCGGTCGCAACAAAAACAATTAAACCCTCTTCAGGAGTCACACAAACGCTTGAGAGCTCTGGTTTAATACTAGATGTGGCAGAACTATACCAAACTGACTTAATACCGCTTATAAGGCTTTCTGCTGGCATTTCAATACTCTTTACCATATCAACCTTTGGTATTATTGGATAATCATCGTTTGGAAATATTTTAATGATTGTATTTGTTTTTGGGGTTGAAACAAGAAGGTTTCCTTCAATTAAGTCTAGGGTAACTGTTTTTTCAGAAGTAATACTATTTAGAAAGGAATTTAAGATTGCCCCAGGTATAGCAACAGAACCCTCAACCTCCACCTTTGCGGGTATTTTTATTTCAATACCAATATCTAGGTTTGTTGAGTTGATAAACAAACTATTATTTGTTGCTCTTAGAAGAATACAGCTAAGTATAGGAAGGGATGTATTCTTGCTAGTTATCTTTTCTGCTTTTGTTACAGCTTCTGAAAGTCTTTCTCTGATGCATTCAATTTTCATAATGTATTAATTATATATCTTTATTAATAAAAAAGCTTATCACTACTATACCTGTGGATATGTGGATCTTTAGATATAACTAATAATCTAAACCTTTTTTCATAAAAGACAAACTAAGAGACAGTGTTTTAAACGGTGGCTTAAATAATGTCTTTTATAGGGGTGTTAATAAGTACACTTTAAATTAACATAATATACAGACATAGAAACAGCTTTTAAACAGCTTGATAGATAGATGTTAACAACTTATACACATACTTATACACAAAA
Source organism: uncultured bacterium (assembly GCA_903952785.1). GTDB lineage: Bacteria > Patescibacteriota > Minisyncoccia > Phycocordibacterales > CAIZLB01 > CAIJKW01. Next base: position 7,329 of record CAJBHC010000079.1, read on the forward strand.
GAAGGGTGTTTTTATAGACTTGATAAACAAAAAACAACACAGTGTGTTGTTTTTTGAAGAGATTTTTTGATAGATAATTTTAAATCATTGCCTTAATTTGATTGATTTCAGACTGTAGTTCAGAGTTTATTTTAAGCTCATTCTTTATCTTTTCACAGGAGTGAATTACTGTTGTGTGATCTCTTCCTCCTAATTTTTGACCTATGGAAGGGAGTGAAATGTTATAAAACTCTCTAAGTATATACATAGTTAATTGTCTTGGTTTAACAACTTCTTGTCTTCTTGTTTTGTTGTATATAGCATTTTCCTCCAGATTATAAAAAGAAGAAACAGCTCTAACGACATCTTTAACAGATACATTTCTGTGAGGTTTTCCTGAATTTTTTGTGAGTTGTTTAACTTCCGATAGGGTTAAGTCCCTCCCTTTTAGCTGGGATTGGCATATTACAGTGTTTAAGATACCCTCTAGTTCCCTTATACTTCCCCCAACGGAGGATGCTAAGCAAGCGGATATTTCATTCGATAGAGAAAAGTTATTAATTCTAGCTTTTGTTTTGAGAATAGCCATTCTTGATTCAGTGTCAGCTGGAGAGATGTCAATAATCATACCGGCCATAAATCTTGATTTTAAACGATTCTCTATATTAGGGAGGTAATTTACATGCACATCTGATGAAAATATGATTTGTTTATTATTGTCATATAAATGATTAAACAAATGGAACAATTCTTCCTGAGTCTTTTCTTTATTCGATAGGAATTGTATATCATCTATGATTAAAACATCATATTTTCTATATTTGTCCTTAAAATTATTGATTTTTCCAGCTTGAAGTGATGTTATATAGTCAGTAGTGAACTTTTCAGAGGTAACATAAAAAACCCGTCTATCCTTGTTGTGATTCTTTATATGATTCCCAATAGCCTGCATTAGGTGTGTTTTTCCTAACCCAGTGTTTCCATAATAGAAAAGGGGGTTGTAGGCAACAGGTTTTTTAATTATTGCCTGTGCTGCAGCATGAGCAAGTTCATTAAATTGCCCAACGACGAAGTTTTCAAAGGTATAACGAGGATTTAAATTATCTTCAGGGTTAATAAATAGGCCACTAAGCGGTAATTCTTTTCCCAAAGAGGTTTCATCATCTACCCCATCTTCCCTTTTCTTCTTTTGAGTAGCGATTATGTAGTCTACAGATCTTATGTTTTCATCTTCTGTCCTAAGAATTTCCAAAATTTTTTTATGATATCTTTGGGAAAGCCACTCTTTTGCAAAGGTGTTTGGAACAGCTAGATAAACCACCCCACCATCTATTTTACTTATATAAGTATCTTTAAACCATGTTGAAAAATTAGCTCTTGAGACTTCAATTTCCATTTGTGCTAATACTCCATCCCATAGTTTTTTTATCTCCATATTGCTAAATATTATACCCCCTGCTTTTTTAAAAGAAACTTGAAGAAAAACCAAAAGTATGTTGATACCTGTGGATAACTCATTTACAATTTCCAAAAGTGTTTTTTGATTTTTCTACTCAATAGAATAGGTTGGTGTGAGTTTACAAAAAAACAAAAATGATGTAATATCCTTGTTATGTCGCAAACATACCAACCAAACAAAAGAAAAAGAGCAAAAACTCACGGTTTTCTTGTTAGAACCGCCACTCATGGTGGACGCCGTGTTCTAGCTGCTCGTCGAGCAAAAGGTAGAAAGAAGTTGTCTGTATAGTCTCGCTTGATTTGGTGTTAAACACCTAGAATAAAGCCATTTATGACCATTAAAAGCCTCTCTTCCCTGCAAATTGCTTCGATAATGAAAAAAGGTAAAGCCTATAATTCAGGCTTTTTTCTTTTAAAAACACTAGACATTCCACTTAAAATGGGTGATGAGGTAACGAAATCAGTTGTTTTTGGAGCATTCATTTCTTCGAAAAAGGTCTTTGTAAAGGCGGTTGACAGAAACAGGGCCAAAAGAAGGCTAAAAGAAGCTTTTTTAAAGGCTGTAGCGGAAATAGAGGTAAATAATTTAGAGGTCCAAATTCCTTGTTTTGTTATTTTATCAAAAATAGATGCTGTTAAGGTTGATTTTAAGGATGTTGTTAATGATATAAAGCAAATTTTATTAAAAAATTATATAATAGGACAATGATATCAAATTTTTTTAGTGTTACATTTTATAATCCACTATACAACGGCTTAGTTTTTATAATAAACCATACACCAGGTGCTGATTTGGGTGTTGCTGTTATAGTTTTTACTTGTATTGTTAAGTTTGTTCTTATTCCCCTTTCCAAGAGTTCTGTTGTTACACAACTAAAAATGAAGGCCTTGGAGCCTGAATTAAGTAAAATAAAGGAACAGTATGCAAGCAACAAGGAAGAGCAAGCTAGAAAGATGTTTGAATTCTATAAAGTAAACAAACTAAACCCTTTTTCAGGTATTGTTTTGTTGTTAATTCAACTTCCAATTATTTTATCTTTAGCTAGTATCTTTTATACATCAGGATTACCTAATATAAATGCTAATATTTTATACAGCTTCATCCCCAATCCACAAACAGTCAACACTTTCTTTTTGGGCCTTTTAGATATAACAAAAAAGAATATTTGGTTAAGTATTATAGTTGGTGTAACTCAGTTTATACAGATAAGATATTCTGTTCCAGCTTATAAATCAACAGGAAAGACTGGAAAACAAGAAGATTTTGCTAAAAGTATGAACGTTCAAATGAGATACACCATGCCTGCAATAGTTTTTCTTATTTCATTTAGCTTAACTTCAGCTATCTCACTTTATTGGATTACCTCAAATATATTTGCTATTGCTCAGGAGGTTTATTTTAGAAAAACAGTCAAGAAGGATTTAGAGGAAAAAGGTATATAGAAAAAAACTCTTTAAATAAGAGCTTTTTTGTTATCTGTTATATTAGGTTTTAGAGGTTGTTTATCTTGTGGAGGTGGCTGTTGATGTTGCTTTTGCTTTTGCTTTTGCTTTTGCTTTTGTACTAGTGCTCATTTTTGAAGAAGAATTTTTGATTGATTTTGTTGAGGAGGTGGAAGTTGCTTTTTGAGGTTTTTCTATTTGTAGACCCCATAAACTAAGGTCCTTTTTGTTTGTAAAAATTAAATAATCCTCGTTTTTATTAAGTATTGGATTAACAACATCTATCCCTTCTTTAACAGAATTCTTAATAACATAAACAAGTTTGTTTTCCATTGTTTCTGTGTTTATTTTCCAAACATTATCATTAAAGAATACCAACCCTTGATACCATGCATCTGGATATGGTGCATAAACTATAGACTCGCCAGCAGAACAAAATAGTGTGTTTTTTTCTAAAATAGACCACACACACTTTTCTGGCATTGTTCTTATATAAATATCTTTACTGGATTGTGTTTTAAGATTCAAAACACTAAGTTTCATAGATCCTTCAATACTTTCTCCAACTAAAACATTTAATCCGTCTGGTGAAACTAGCGTTGTTAGGCCCGCCTGACCCCCCGTGAGTCTTTTAAAGACTTTATTTTTGATGTTAATAGAATAAGCAAAACCCTCTGAATATGCTGATGGTTTGGTGTTTAGTATAAGGGTGTCTTTGTTTGGATAAGATAATAACCACTCTCTAAATGGAGATTTATAAACATTGAAAACGCCAGTTCCATCCAATCTGCTTATGTTTATTGATGAACCCACACCTTTTTGTTCTGTATAATATGCAAAGTAGTCTTTTTCAGGCGACAAAACAACAGATAACAGATTGTAAGGAAGCTCCTTTGTTTTAAGTGACATTATTGTTGATGTTGGTGTATCAAGGGATGATGTTCCATATCTTGTTTGAATAACGTCTGAATTACCAAGAAGACCTCTCATTAATACATTATTGCCTTTTTTATCAAAGAAAGCCTCATTTATTCTAGTATATGTTGAGTTTGTAATTCTCTCGTTTGTGTTTGTTGAGGATGCGGTTTCGTATATTTTACCAGTTCCCCTCTCTATGTATCTAATTTTTTCTTCTTGACCTAAAATCTTTGGTTTTATAACTGTTGTTTTCTTGTTTTTACTTGAGGAAGATGTTGAGGCGGTGGTTGTTCCTGTGTATGTTGGTGTCGATGAAGCAACAATATCCCTGATTACAAAATCAGCGCCAGATATTGGACCTGCAGTAATCATCCTAAGGGCAGGCGTTTTTGGGGTTGTGGTTGATGTTGGTTTGTCTATTGTGTTGTTATCTTGGTTTTCAACACTGTTTGTATTGTCTGATGGAAGGTCTGTTCTAACATTACCAACTCCCCCAAAAATGGTTTTGTCAGTTGGGGTTGACTCTATGTTTTTTGTAGATTGTTGGGTGTAAAAATATATACCAGAAACAACACCAACACCAATGCTTAGAATTATTAATATTAATATTGTGAGTTTTGTTTTAGACATTGATTTAAGGTTTTATTTCGGTTTTTTGGAATATATCTCCTGATCCGTTGTTAACCAAGGCTGGGTTGATTGTGTAAAGTAGAACATATGAAAATAATGCTATAAAAAGACCTGCAAAAGCGGCGTTTATTTTTTTTCTACCAGAATCTGTTCCTTGTATTGTGTCGGTTGTTGCCAATTGAATTCCCCCAAAAGATATCATTACAATAGATAGACCTATTGCCGCCATTACACCAAGTCTGTAGACTTTAAAGAAAAATGGACTTAATCCATTGGAAATATCAAATTTTTCTACAACATTTTTTCCACTACCTGTTTTGTCTCCAATTAATCCATTGAGTGGTGCAAGTAAACAATAATTCCATTTTCCTTTTGAGGGTGAAATACCACAAGACTCAGGGTTTGGAGGTTCCTGTTGATCTAACATAGCTTGCGTTTGTTGTCCTGGGGTTATGACTGGAGATGGGGCTGTTGAAAAACCAGGTGTCCAAGATGGTACGGGAGCACTGTTGTTTATTTGAGATGGGTTCGTGTTAGAGACGCCTGTTGGAATATTCCAATTAGTTTCATCCTCGGCATAAAACGGGAAAGATTGAGAAACGCCATTTTGTGGGGGTAAATCAATTATAACATCTTCAGCTTGTGTTACTTTCACTGAGCCCACTATTAAAAACGAGTAACCAAACAAGGATATAATAATAAGTAAAGATAAAATCTTTTTATTCCAATCAATAAAATTGTTATTAAAAATATTCATTACTAATATAATACAACAAATAAGGTTTGATGTATATTTAAATATCACCAACCTTATAAATATCTAGTTGTTCTTAAACAAAAAATCTATAGCACTTCTTGTTGTTTGCATTATGTGTGTTGGGTTTGAGATATCCACAAAAACACTCGCTAAATCAACCTTCTCTTTGGAGTTTTTCTTGATGGTAACCGTATTTGTATTGCTTGGAATATTAATCTTCTCAGAGTTTACATACCACGTGTATTCCAAACCAGAGCTTTTGTTGTTTATACTAAAATTATATGGAAATACGCTTATTTTTGATTCATTTCTACTACCCAGGTTTATTTGGTTCATTAAGGAATAGTTAAACATTATACCGTTTGTTGGGTTGTCTTCGTAAAACAAAGCAAAAGAGTTCTTTTCTGATAATACACTGCTACCAACCCCTTTTCTTGTCTCTTGTCCAGATGGATATGCCTCAACCCCAATTTCTTTATCTAGCGGTATTATATCAGCTGTATACTTGAAGTAGTTTTTACCATACCCAGAATTATCTCCCATAACCTCTCTATCTACACTCCATTTGTACACAATATTTGAATCACTAACCCTGGAGGAGCCATTAATAAAATTTGGTATTGCAACCATTGTCACAGAAGATTCTGGAGAAAACAATGCTTTTCCTTTATAAAATGGGGGTGTATATGTCTCCGCTTGCCACAAAAGATCTACGTTTGAGGGGTTGAAAACAAAGTTTCTTGTAATTTGGGGTTGGTTTTTTGGAAAGATGTTTAGCACTACCCTACTTTCCCCAGATGTACCAACGTTGAATACAAATTTCTTTTGACCGTCACCTCTTAATTTTTCTTTGCCGTTAATAGTCCATTGTATATTTGTTGAGTTTAGATCTAATCCATAAGTCTCAATCATGATTGTAACATCATCGTTTGGTTTTGGTGTTTCTGGAGAAATGTTAATATCTAATTGTTGTTTAATCTCCTTTATTTGTTCTGGTATTGGTGAATCAGATGAGTTTAGTAAATTCCCTGTTTGAGCGGAGGCCTTAGTTATTAAAGGGTTGTTGCTGCTTTGATTAAAAACAAAAAATGTAAAAACAGCTGTGATTATCAAAATTGTTTTTATGTTTTGTTTTTTAATTTTAATCATTTAAATAATTATATCACTAATTATACACTGCAAATAACTTTTTGTTTAGAATTTATACACAGATGTGTAAAATCATTTATATTAACTCGCGCACACGTTCAACTTCACCCCCCTACTTCTTTATCATAGACATTGCTTTTTGCACTGCGTGTGACGATTCCGTGGCGCCCTCTTGATCTTGTCCACCACCCCAAACCATAGGGCCAACATTTAGAATTACAGCCAAGGTAAAGGCGGGAATTATACTTATCGCTGGAATAAATTCAACCAAATCACAGCTGCCAAATTTCATTATGTTTTTAAAATGAAATTTAACACCAAGTTTCCAGTACAAAAGAAGTAATGATACAGTCCCTATAAACCACCCAATAAAAGGAATTACACTAATTACATCTAAAACAATACCAAGCACGATCGACAACAAAAAAACCTTTATTGTAACCCGCTTCTCACCTTGGCTTTCGCTACCAAAAACAACACCTTCATTATCCCCCTCATCGTCCTCTTCATCAAAATCATCATCCTCAAGGTCTTTTGTCAAAGAATTCCGACCAAGATATCTTTTGTTGGAGAGTTTATATTGACTTTCTGCTTGCTTTTCGTTCATTACATATATATTAACAGACTACACAATAATAAAAAAGCCTTTTCTTAAAAAAGCTTTTTTACTAAACATACAAAAATCCGCCTGTGCCCGGTTTAAATACTTCTCTTTAAATTCTCCATTTCAGTAGCTCTCTGCTCAGCTAATTCAGCCTTTTCTTTCTTTATTTGCAAAACTTCAGATGGTTTTGATGTAATAATTTGGTTTTCTGTATATGAAGCAATAACTTTAATAGCAACGTGTTTAAGGCCGGCAAAGAACATTCCCTCTCCAACATCGGACTCAAGAAGAAGGTATTTTTCCTCATCAGTTAAATTAAAAGTTTTTTGAACAATATCAATTGACGATGGGGACTGTTTTAACAAAATCTGAATAGATGAGTTGGAAATAATTGGTAGTCCATAAGGAGATTTTAGAAAGTCTTCAACGTCTTGTGTAATTGTGGCTAGCCCTAAATAATATTTTCTACCTCTTTTTGCTAATCCAAGTAGGAATGAGGCCGTATCTTCAGACTTCATCAAATACCACGCCTCGTCAATAACAAGCAGTCTCTTTTTTAATTCCTTTCTAATAGCATTCCAAATATAGTGCATAACAATGTACATCGCAACCGGCTTTAGCTCCTCCTCCATATCTCTGAGTGAAAAGACAACAAACTTTTTATTGATATCAATATTTGATGGCCTGTTAATGAAACCAGCCCATGTTCCCTTTGTATATTTAGTTAATCTCTGAGCCAGTGATTCACCTCCTTCCATTCCGCCCAACACAAGCTCAAAATCAGACATTAGTGGAGGTTCAGCTGCGGCAAAGTTAGACTCAGGGGTAATATCCTTAAGGGCATAGGTTTCTGTGATGGCTCTGTCCATGACAGCATCTTCCTCTGGAGTAAGCCCTCCAAGCATTATTCTAAACAATCCAACAAGGTTGATGATGTTTGAACGTAAAACATCCGCTGAAGACTCACCCTCTCTTGGAACTGGTAAATCAAATGGATTGATATGGTGCTCTGATGTAAGGGAAATATTAAAATATCTTCCTCCTGTTGCTTCTGCTAGGTATTCATACTCTCTTTCTGGGTCAAGAACTATTACATCTGTATCAAACATCATTGATCTGATAATTTCTAGTTTTGTTTGATATGACTTACCAGATCCTGCTTTTGCAAAAGTTACGGAATTGTAGTTTTCTAGGGAAAATCTATCAAAAAGTATTAAACTTGAGTTGTGTCTGTTGATTCCGTACAAAATTCCCTTGTCAGATGTAAGGTCAAAGGAGATGAAGGGAAAAATGCTGGACAGTGGCTCTGAGTTTAGTTTTGAGTGAACCCCCAATTTATCTTCCCCAATAGGAAGAACACTCTGAAAACCTTGCTCCTGTTGGAAAAGGGCTGGTTTTATAAAAACCAAGTTTGATTCAAGTATTGATTTAATCTCAGACTCTATTTTGTCCAATTCCTGCTCGTTTTCTCCGTAGATAGACAAGTATAGCCCCACATCAAAAAGTCTCTCCTGTGCCTGTTGTAGCTTGTCTCGTAGCTCTTCTAGATCTTGATAGGCGGTGTCTAACTTTGGGTCTCTAACTAATCCTTTTGTCTCTCTTGTGCTAATGTCAACTTCAATGTCTGCAACTTTTTTTGTAAACTGTCTAAGAATTGTTGAAGTATCAATTGGGTGTATAAAAATTGATATATCAAAAACCTTGTCTAGGTTGATTATTGGAGAAAACCAATTTGCCGACAAAAATCTCGGATAGGAAATAACAAAGAATGTTCTAACTATCTTCTCCCCAAGGTTTATTGTTTTAGGGCTAATTTTAAGACCAGAAGGAGCAATAATGTCCTGTAGTTCCAAAACACCAGACTGATATATTTCTTTTGGTAGGATGGAGCTAATCGGAGAACTTTCCTGTGGTTTTGTTTTTAAAAAATCTAGTAAACTCATGTTGTTTTAATTGTACGCTAAAATGCATAAAAATTCTATCACGATTCTATTCTAAATCTATTCTTGCCCTGACATATTGATTGGCTTCTCTACTGTTCCTGGGTTGAATAATTTATAGAAAAACTCAATAATTTCCTCTGTGCCAAGCTCAGCTACCCTAACTCCACACCTTGCCAACCCTTGCTCCACCACATCAACTCTTTGTTGTAGTTGGCTCTTATACTCTTCAAATTGTAAAAATTCCTCATTGTCAGCCTCTTTTTTGTCTTTCTTGCCGCCAAATAGTCCTGAAAACATCCCACCTTTTTGATTAATTATAGTTGGAGCGTAGGGTACCACAACAAAGAAGCTTTTTGTCATAATATTAACTGATTCTGTCAGATTTCTAATAAAATCCATATATTCTCTGGTTTGAACCTTCATCAGCTCACTTGCTTGAAACTTAATTCTATCATCTAACAAGTTAATATAAGGGCCAATATCCAACCTTCTTGATTGAACGAAGATTTGTATTGAAAAGTTGACTGAATTTAAGAAGTTTTGGAATTGATAAAGAACAGATTGTTGTTCTTCTTGGGATTTTAGGGCGAAGTTAATGGAAGAAGCAAGAAGAACAGCTCTCATTGAACCATCTTTTAGTATTACAATACCATCTCTAACCTCCTTTATTGGAACAAAGTCTTGTGTTGGTTTTGAGTTTATTTCTGTATTTGTTGCCATTTTGATTAATTATATATTATTTTGTCTTTATCACCACTCCTACTGTTTGTCTTTTCATTAATATCTAAACTCCACGCCAAATCCTTCAGTTTACTACTAGATACTCCAATGTTGATCTTGGGTGCCATTCTTGTTTTTTGTTCATCCAAGGACTGTTTAATTGGTTTTTCTAATTTTTTGTATGTATATAGTCTGTTTGAAAATATAAAAAAGAAGGCAGCTTCTAGAGTGTCAACAAAAGGCCTCTCGTTTACTTTGTAAAATGCTAGAGCAAGAGAGGTCATCATTATTGGGATGATTATAAGGAGAGTTACAAGAAATGGAAGTAGTTTATAGAACATGAAAGAAATACCAAGACCCCCAACTAAATAGACAAACTGTCTAAAGGTTAGGGCCCCAAATATTTTTTCATCCTCTTCAATAAATTGTGGTGTTTGATATCTCATGTTGTCAAAAACAATTATATCACCAGTGGGCGATTCTCCAAAATCGTCCCTGGGAAGATTTTGCTAAATCTCGAAATTATTCTGCGTCCTCCTTTTTAATATTTTAACTAAATATTTGTTTCGGCTTTGGTTGCAATGTCTCCAGAAGATTGAATTTTTTGTAAATTTTCTCTAATTGGAACAATAACAAGAAGATCAATATCTTTCACGATTTCCACAGCAGCATCCTTTGATAAGTTCATTTTAGATTCCATTTCCGAGATTAAATTTGACGACTCTATCTCGCCAAAAATAAATCTTGCTAATAGATCCTCCAAAACCGCGGATTGATCAATGTGGAGTTTGTGTTTTTTGGTTATTGTCTCAAGCCCTAAATCATAATCACTCGTTCTAATAGCTTGTTGAAAGTCTGGTGGAAGTCCATTAAATTTATTACCTTGTCTTTCTATTGAATTTGCTGTCATTTTATTTTGTTTGTTCTCGGTATGGGTCTATTTTATAATATGTTGATTTTAAGGGCTGTGCAGATGGCTCTGTCAGTTTTCCATTGAGAATATCTTCTTTTGTTGGCATTACCATTGATGCTGGGTTAGATGATTGGATTGGTGGTGTGGGTGTGGTGGTTGGTGATGATGAAGCTGGTGTTGTTGTCTGGGTTGGTACAATCTCTGGTGTTGGTGGCGTTGTATTTATAACAGGTGTTGGAGTTTGTGTTTGGACAACAGTTAAGGGTGTGTGTGCTGGAATTGTGGATGGTGCAGGGGTTGGGTTTTCGATTTCTTTTAGAATGTCTTCTGCGGTTTCGGTGGTATCTGCGGATTGATTGCTTGATTGTTCATTTGAAGCTGTTTTAATTTCTTCCGTGGTTGGCTTTGTATTATCTGTACTAATTGTTTCTGGGGCACCCTGAAGATTGTTTGGCACAAGTATTGTTCTGTCTATTTCTTCAAAAATATGTTTTGTTTCTTCTTCGTCTTCGATGGCTTCTAGTATGAGTTCAAACATTTCTTGTTTGGAGGCGAAGCCTAGGGCAACAACCTGAGTTGCATAACTAATATCCCCGATTACCTGTTCATCCTTAATAGATTTAAAGTTAACTATTTTCTTAAAGTTGTCTTCGTAGTCGAGCATTAACAACCTCTCTTTCAAATCAGAAGGTAGGGTTTGTAATCTGTTTTCAAGTTCTACATTTGTGATATTAATCATGTCTCTTTTGTTTTATTATTTTGCTGGTTTATTTTCTACTATTGCACTGTTTGTTCCCCTTCTTGCGTCGTTTTCTTGCCATCTGTTGATATTTTTTTCTACCCCATCGGACGCTTTTTTAATTTTATTCCTTTGATTTTTAAGATGAAAATTTTCTTTTCCTAAGTCTTTCAGTCTATCCTCTATTATTTGAAGTGCTGGGTCACCAGCACTTAGACTCGCTGCTTGTGCTCTTAAGGCGGCTGCATTTTGGTTGTTTAAGGAAATTTGACTTGCGAGCCTTGTTATAGGTAGTGTTATTTTTTCCATAACAGTATTTAGCCCCTTTAGATCCATAGAAGATGACTTTTCCGGCGCATTTTCTATTTTTGTGATGAAATCAGAAATCTCTGCCGCGTCTTCACCCAACTCACCAAACACCTCGTCTACTTCTTTTAGTGCTGACAATGCGTCTTTTTTGACCTTGTTTTCTATATCAGCAAAAGCACCTTCTTTTGCAGACATGCCTTTGCTAATAATTTCTTGCATGGCCAGTTGTTTACCCTTGTTAAAGCTGTTTGAAGTAACTTCGTTGGTAAATTTATTTTTATTAATTCCAAAATATTCTCTCTGGGCTTCACCCCCTTCTTTTTCCTGAGCCTTCTTTCGTTTTATAAACAGGTCATCTGTTTCCCCAGCTCTTCTTATTAATTCACCGGTTCTTGCTTTTTTGATTAAATCTCCCCTTGCTTGGTACATTTTTTTATCAGCATCAACTCTTGATCTATAACTTGAACTACCTCCTAATTTAGACTGAGCTAGCTTGTCCGCTCCCTGAAGAAGCATTCCTCCACCAGGAAGTCTTGAAAGAATACTGCTTTTAGACGCCCTGTCTGCCAAATAGCTAACTGGTGCTGTGGCTCTGGTTGATGCAAACTTCTTCGCTTTTGTACCCAAACTTTTTCCCCAAGCATTCATTGTTTTTGCTCCAACAGTTCCAATTGATGCCGCCGCTGTCAAACACATTACAAGCATAAAACATAACAAGAAAAAGAAGAAAACAGAGCTCATTCCATAGTCTCCATTGTTTGAAAATATTGCAAGCAGGTCGTTTATCTTGTCGCCCCTACCCCAGACCATTTTAAGGGTAACAAACATAAGCAACATATATACCGGCGCAAACAATACAGCACTATTTAATCTTTTCCACCATCTGCTGGATAAACCTGATGTTTGAGGAAGTATATTTGCAGCAAAAGCAATCGGTGAGGTTACCATTAGCATTATTAAAACAGCTGTTCTTGCTAAAAACATAAAGGATGCGGCAAAGAAAATAAAAGACAACATCAGTATAAATATGGAACCACCTAATCCAACTAGCGTCATTTTCCAAGGGTTTAATCCGACCCCCGCTCCACCTTTTTCTGCAATTGCTCCTCCTGAGTTTACCGCGGGATTATTGCTTGTTTCACTCGCTGTACCCAAAGGAGATCCTCCCCCAGTATCTTTTGCAACACCCCAAATAGTTTGTAGACCAAGTGCATTCATTATACCTAAAGACAGTTTGTTGTTTGTTAGATTTGATGCACCAGCAGATGCATCAACCAAACCCTTACTAACCGCATTATCGCCAGCTTTTGCATCACTAGAATTTGCATCAGCCTCAATCATTATCTGTTTATAAAAAACAAGTGCCGTAATATTACTTACGTCTATTATAACCTTGGTAAAAAACATGCTGAAGTTTATTAAAATTGCAGCAATAACCAATTTCCCTAATAGTTTTTTGTATCCATAACTATCAACTTGTAATATTGTTGATATTGATATAAAAACTAGAATCAATATAAAGAACAAATTTATAAGATTTCTAAATACTTCCCATCCATATTGTATTACTGAAAAACTGTTAACAAGGTCTGTCATCGAAAGTGTAAAACTGATCGTAAAATCAAATAGTAGCGCCGCTACAAAGAGAACCCATGATGTTAAATACAAAACAAGATATGAGAGTATGGCAACACAGCCTGGTAAACTGATGCTTGGTACTACTCCATCCCACTTCATACAGTAAATTTCCTCAGATGATCTTTCCGCTGCTTCTTTTGCGAGGCGGTCTCTAGTGGCTCTATCTGCTGAAGTATTAAAGTTTACCGCAGGGTCTTCTTTCCATGCAATTATTTTGTCTCTGATTTGTGTATCAATGTTGCTTGATAAATTTGTTTGTTCACTCCTCGATAGATTTGAGTTTGCAAGACCGTCACGCGTTTTTATTTTGTTTGTTATTAGGGGTAATATAGAATCATAAAGACGTCCTTGCGCAGCTAAATAAGCCGCTTTTGCTTCTTCTGTTCCTTGGTTTTCATAGTGTTTTCCATAATTATAATCTAAATTAGATCCATCTACGATTACGGCTGTAATCTGCCCCCCCCTCTTTTCGGACCCCTGATAATAATTCAGTCTCCAAAAGTATCATTCTGTCTGTACAGTTAAATTTTACATAATAATCTCCTGCTGGTAATGGACACCCCGCTGAGTCAGTGACATTTTCATCTACAACAACCTGAATTATAGGAATATTTGATCCATAGGCTTGTTTAGAATTCAAATTGCCAAGCAAAACCAAAACCACTAAAACCCCCACCACAAAAATTCTTTTAGTCGCTTTATTGTTTATAAAATTCATCAAGCTCATTTATCGATAATTATATATCATATTAATGAAAAATAATAATTTTTTACACACAGTTCATTAATCTATTATTTTTGTGTAATTATCTTATTCTTTATGCCGATGGTGGAAGCTTTAAAACTTTGTTTATCTGTGGCAAATATTAATCAACACTACCACCGTTTGCTGCGTCATATTCATAGAGTGACTTATACTCCCAGTTTATTCCAGTGATGCTATTTATTGATTTACCTGTGAGTTGCGTTACGTTTTGGGCAACATCTATACCAGTAAGAGGTCTTCCATCAAGCCATTTATATGAATTGCTAGCAAATCTATAGTTTGGTATGTAAAAATCTATAATATTTCTTGGGCAGATATTGCGGTCGTCTCCTGAATCGTCGATTCTAACCAAAACATCAGGGCCCCCAGCAAAGTGGACTACAGCTGGAATTCCTCCATTTGTATAGCCCATTCCTCTAAGTAGGGTAATTATTTTTGAACAAACACCAACGGAAACACTTGGAATTAGCGGAAAGGCTGCATTTCTTCCTATTCCTCTGTAGCTGTTTGCATCCCAAATTTTACGCTCGACATTAAATGCAGTTTTAAACTCATACCCATACATTGTAGAGTGGCCGTTTGGCATTGGAATGTATATTGAGTTTGCTCCAATTTGTGGTGTGCTAAATCCTTGTGATGTTTCACCTGAATATCCCGCTGTTGAGCTCGGTACATTAATTGCTCCTGGTGTGCCGTAATAATTTCCCTCCGATGGTTGTGAATAATAATTCGGTACAGCTGAATAATAATCAGATGGTCTGGCTTGAGACGCCTCTTTTCCTGTCACATCCTCCAAAACCTTACTTAAGGCTATTTTAATAAGGTTGTTTACAATAGCATCAACCATTTGATCAAATTTTTGTGCAGAAACAATTCTATCTTTTGGGATATTGAGGGTTGAAGATAGGGAGTCTGCAATAAGTACGCCCGGTGTTACAGTGTCGCATGGATTTTTATCACTCTCTGGTTTGGTGTTGTCCTTACATTTCTTATAACTCAAAAAACCTCTGTTTATTGTTAGATCAAGTGTTGCTGTGTTGTTTTTTACATTAATTCTTCTACTTAACTCGTTTCCTGCGTTTATATATGAATAATAAACGTTATTTTGAGGTTTTATTAGGGCAATCCAATCTGTTGGCGTTGTAATGGTGTATTTTCCAGATTGCATTGCTACCTGTTGCATTTGACTCAAGGAACATGAGTTTCTTTGTGCATAGTTGCCTGAGTAGCTTCCTGCCAAGCCGGTTGCAATAACAATTCTAAATGGGGCACATACGTTTATACCTGTTGAGTTGTAAGCTAGTTCATGTATGAAAGATGCCGCTTCTCTGTCTGCAAGTTGCTTAAAAAATTGTTCTGGGTTTCTAACGAAGGCTGGGTTTCCTTTAAATCCTGAGTTCGCCCATTGAATTGTTGAATTAACAATATAATCTATAATTGTATTTACAATACACCACGCTATATCATCCCAGCTAACACCAATTTGAAAGCCTCCAACAAAAGTTCCTGTACGTGCTTTTGTTTCAGCCTCAATATTCCCTGCTACCCCAGTACCCACAAGTGTAGCGTGAACTTTAGTTGCCAGTTCAACGGCACCACCCAGTACTGTTGTAACCTTACTGACAGCTGCGGATACAGAGCTAGTTAAAAGCTTTGATAACAATTGGCTAGCAACACAGCCACTTATGTTTTGTGCTGACCCATATTGGTTTTGGGGAGTTATTGCACCAGTGTTACTCCTGTTCGCTGTTGCATTGCTTGGGCCGACATCATCAACGGGAAGGGCTTTTGGAATACCAGATGCCCCAGCTTGAATATTTAGATTTGCTGCGCTTACACTGTCGCCTATTGCTTGATCATTGGCATCATTAAATAATGCTGGTACAGGAGGAAGCACTTGTGGTCCATCATCGTCTTGTTGAGCTTGTGCTGTTTTTGTGTAACCAAGGGTGCAAACCACCATCAATATAATCACAAAATACTTAAACGTGAGCTCGGTTTTTTGATTTTTAGTATTTTTGTGCATTTTGACGTATGTTAACGTATATTAATTTGAATTCCAGATCACTCCAATCTCATTATTACCAAATATTATATCATTGTTTTTAAAATATTTACTAATGTTTGCAAACATTTGATCATTATCCGCGATGGCGTCTTTAGAAGACTTGACTCCAAGAAGTGATTTTACAGGATCTTTGCTTTGTATATCTATTAATCTGAAAGAATCTGCAATTATTTGGTAATTGTTAACAATAGCAAGGTGGGAACTTGATACTTGTGGAGGAACCTTTATTTTTATAAGTTCTTTGCTAACATTTTCATATATTGTAGCTATTTCTAACAAACTATTTGAATATTTCTGTTGATTATCCGCAATAATCTTCATGTTTCTTATGTAAATCTCTGCAAAATTGTTTCCATAGAGCCTAATTTCAGCGTTATCAGAGTTTGTCGTAAAGATAATGCTGTTTATTCCGTACTTTGATCTTGGCAGATCACCTGCTGAAATTTGGCCCAATGCATTTTGGGCGATATCAGAAACGTTAAGGTCGCTATTCCCCGCCTCTTGATTAACATAGTCAGAATAGACCTGCTTGGCCATTCTTGCAGTCGCATTATCATTCTCTGTAATTGTGAAAGGGTCCTCTTCTGTCCCAACTTCATCAATTTGCTCTGAACTATCTATTGCAGATAGAATCTTTGTTACAGTTTCATCTTCTTTGTCCCCTGTTATATTAAAAAGTCTGGCCGATTGTCTTTGATTGGCCAAATCCTGTTGGTTTTTTATATCGGCAATTTTATAAGAAACAACTCCAGCAATAATGGAGATGCAAATTGCTCCAAGTATTAAAACTTTATTATGAGAATTTTTACTAGAACTTGAATTTTTCACAGTTAAAGTATATCAATAGATGACAATTTTTTCCACTCTTCAAATGTCAATGTTTCTGCCCTAGCGTCCTGTCTTATTTCACACAAGCTTAATATCTTATCAGGTTCAGTAAATATTCCCTCTTCTTTTAAATTTCCTTTTAACAACTTTCTTTTGTGAGCAAACCCAGCGTGTAATATATCAAAAAATATTTTCTCTTTTGCTTCGCTGTCGTCAAAGTTCTTCTTAGATATTTTATCAATCAATAATATTGCGGAGTCTACTTTTGGCGATGGAACAAACGCCCCTTTTGGAACCCTATCAATAATTCTTGGTGTGCCAATTGCTTTAACTGCAATTGATAAAATACTTTCTCTTTTATCTCTTGAAACAATTCTCTCCGCTACCTCTTTTTGGACTAGCACAACCGCTTTTTCTGGAAATAAATTTCCTCCAATAATATTTCTTATAATAGCTCCTGTAATATAATACGGAATGTTTGCAATCAAACTATAGCCACCCTTCTTAAACCCAAGGGATTTTAAATCAACTTTTAAAATATCGCTGTGTAATATTTCAATTTTTCCAGAGTTAATTTCCTGAGCAAACTTTTCTTGAAGTATCGGAATTAGTCTATCGTCCATTTCTATTAGAATAATTTTCTTAGCAGGAGTCTTGGCAAGTTTTTCAGTAAGTGAGCCCATTCCAGGGCCAATTTCAAGGACTATTTTGTTATTTAAATCCCCAGCACCCTCAATAATTTGGTTCAGAGCCTTTTGTGATTTTAAAAAGTTTTGCCCAAGAGATTTTTTTGCAAACACAGAGTCTTTTTCTCTGACACCTCCGTCCGTGTCCTTTATAAATTCCTCAGAATTTTTTCTGTCTTTTAAATTGTTTTTTCTCATTTTATTTATCTTTATATATTTAAAAATCAATAAATATTGATTTGATTCCACTAACAACCTCTTCCTCGTCTCTGTCAATTAGCTCGTCGCTAATATCTGCAATAAATTCTGATGGTAAATTAATTTGTTTGCTTCCAAAAATAGTTCTCATGTTAGCGTAAGATAAATATAATTTCTTGCGGGCACGCGTTATTGCAACATAAAACAATCTTCTTTCTTCTTCGCTATCTTCTCCTGATTTTGATTCATTCGAGCGTCCACTCGGAAATAAATCTTGTTCAAGTCCTGTTATAAAAACATAATCAAATTCCAGTCCTTTTGATGCATGAACTGTCATAAGTTTAACACCCTCTCCATTGTTCTTTGCTGTTTTTTCATTCAATGAATCTTGATCGCTCGCCAGTACCGCATCCTCAATTAATTTTTCAATTCCCTCTTGCCCTGGTAAATCATCAAATCTAGTTGCGAGTGTAACCAACTCGCGGACGTTCCCAACCCTATCTTCTTCCTTGTCATTTTCTGCCTTAAGCGCAGATTCAATTCCAGTTTTTTCTATAATATATTTGATGGCTGTTGAGGGTCTTTGTGTCTCTATTTGATTTTTAATATCAGCAAGGAGTTTGTAAAATGCATCAACCTTTATTTTTGTTCCAGACGGCAAATCTCCCGTTTGCCTCGCCATAATCTTAAGTAGTGTAACTTTCCCAATTCCTCTAACTGGCGTGTTGATAATTCTTTTAATATCCGCTAAAGATTCAGGGTTGAGGGCGGCTCTAGCATAAGAAATAACATCTTTAACTTCCCGTCTTTCAAAAAAGCGAGTTCCCAAAAGCTGGTATTGTATACCCTTTCGCAAAAAAGCCTCTTCAAGGGCGCGAGACTGTGAGTTTGTCCTGTATAAGACAGCTATGCTTTCAGGTTTGATGTCTGTATCACCCTTTCCATTACCCTCCTTAATTAAGTCCCGTGCTGTATTTGCAACATGATTTGCCTCATCATTTTCATCATATGCATTATAAAGAGTAATTAATTCCCCATCCTCATTGTTTGTAAATAGGTTTTTTTCCTTTCTAAAGATATTTTTTTTAATTATTTCATTGGCCGCTGAAAGTATTGTTTTTGTTGATCTATAGTTTTCCTCAAGTAAAATTACTTTAGCCTCTGGATAATCTTCCTCAAACTTCATAATGTTCTTTATGTTAGCCCCACGCCAACTATAAATTGCCTGATCTATGTCTCCGACAACAGCAATGTTGTGTTCTGGTCCAACCAGTAGGCGTGCTAATTCATATTGTATGCCGTTCGTGTCTTGATACTCATCAATGTGTATATATTTGAATCTGTTTTGATATTGTGCCCTAATCTCAGGTTTACTTTTTAGCAGTACTGCGGTTTTGTAAAGAAGATCATCAAAATCTAGTGCTTTTTCATTAAATAAAGCTTCCGCATATTTCCTCCATACCGCTACAACTATGGCTCCAAAGTGATCCTCCCCATTCACGGCCTCATATTCTCCAAGTGAAGAAAAATTACTCTTTTCCCTTGAAATTATGGACATTATTTTATTTGGCTCTACTAATTTAATATCATACCCCAGTGAATTTATAGCTTCTTTTATTGCTTGTTTTGAATCACTCTTGTCATAAATTGTAAAATGTCTAGGGATTCCAATTGCTAGACCTGATTCTTTTAAAATATTTACACAAAGTGAGTGAAACGTTGAAAGAAATGGTTTTGAGAAATTATGAATTGGTAAATTCATTTCCCTACTATCTTTCAATAGATGTTCAACTCTCTCTCTCATCTCCTTTGCTGCTTTGTTTGTAAAGGTAATTGCCAGGATTGACTCAGGGGCCACACCATTTTCTATCAGATTTAAAATTCTGTGTGTAACGGTCTTGGTCTTTCCCGCCCCCGCCCCAGCAAGAATAAGCAAGGGACCATTTAGTGTTAAAACGGCTTCCTTTTGCTTTGAATTTAGCCCAGAAAGTGCCTTTGATTTAGGTTGTGATTCGGCCTTTGGTTGGCCGATAGAATTTTCTTGTGCGTGCATATTTTTTAGTATATCACGATTGTTGTTAGGCACCGAAAAATGCTAAAAAGTCGCCGATTTGACCTATTTTTACTACTGTGTTGGCCTTAATAATTTCTTAATAACTTTGTTGACTTTAGTACAAATAATCTCTACCATATATATTATACAGTTTATTCGGATGGGTATAAGCTTGTTTTAAGCCATATCCTCTAAAGAAAGTCCTATCAAATTAACTCAAAGTTATTTTAATAACCCCTCAAGACCTCGGTCCTAAAGACAGATTTACAGAAATTCCGCATTTAAAACAAGGACGAGCGACAAATCAGGCCACAAAGATAATAACAGTCCTAACTGTTTTGGCCATAATTATATACCCATTTTATGTAAAAGCGGGTGTTTTAGATGTCTTTGGTTGGGTGAAATCTGGCTTTAGTTCAGCCTCTGCCGTTCACTCTGTTGCTCAAAATAAAGTTCTTTCTGCGAGTACTGTTGCTGTTGCTGAAGAAATACTTTCATCCCCTGAGCGAACAATTATTAATATGCCACTGTCAGAATCCGTGAACAGTCCAGAACCAAAAGAAAATCCAATGGCCTCAAATCAGGCTCTGGTTGATGGTTCAGCGTTTACAAACGAAAACAACGCGTTGGACGGTTCTTTTGATGACAACAACGAGAACTCCTCTGATCAGATTAGTTTGTATACAGTTAGAAAAGGAGACACGGTTCCTTTGATTGCAAAAATGTTTGGAGTAACATCAAATACTATTTATTGGGCAAATGATTTAAAGTTCGGATCTCCAATAAAACCAGATCAAGTAATTGTTATTTTACCGATCACGGGTATTAAATATACTGTTAAAAAAGGCGACCATATAAATGATTTGGCAAAAAAGTTTAAGGCGGACGCTAATGAAATTGTTAGTTTTAACGATATTGATACAAATGAAGGCTTGACTGTCGGTCAAGAGATAATAATTCCAAACGCTGATCCTGAACCGACGGTTTCTAAATCATCAACTGTCGCAAAATCAAAAAACTCCTTAAAAAATATCGCAAAAAGCATTACTGGATATTTTAAGCGACCCGTTGCTGGAGGAAGAAAGTCGCAGGGAATTCATGGGCACAATGGAATAGATATTGCAGCCCCACTTGGGACGCCAATTTTTGCTGCTGCTAATGGTGTTGTCTTGATTAGCAAGGGTTCTGGTTGGAATGGTGGGTATGGAGAGATGATTGTTATTAAGCATGCTAATGGAACACAGACCTTGTATGGGCACTTGAGTGCAACACTGGTTAGCGCTGGCGAGCGTGTTACCAAAGGGCAGCAAATTGGTAAGATGGGAAGTACGGGGCGTTCAACAGGGGTGCATCTGCACTTTGAAGTTCGTGGAGGTAAAAATCCGTTCTAATTCTGGCCCTGGTCTACACAAGTAAATTGTTCTTATAAGACAAGGCTTCCATGATATGTTTGTTTTCTATGTTGACCCTTACTTCAATTATCTTTTCTGTTGGGACATCCATAATTTTGCTGTTACTTTGAATGTTTTCAATTAGGCATATTGTTTCAGAAATCTCTTTAATGTGTTTTATAGCCCTCATTGAGAAAAGCCTTTTTTCTGATTCTTTGTGTAGTAGTTCTAAAACTAAATTGTCCCATATAAAATCAGAGCATGACTTTATATCATTAAATTTTCTTATAATTTCATACATTTCCATACCACCCATTGGTTTTAGGTCTGGTTTGGTACTGGAATTATTCACAAAACATCTCTTTTCATAAGGTAGAACTATTGAGATGTGAAATCTCTCCAAAAATGGCTCTGAAATCTTTTGTTTATAGAGATTTATTTTACTGCCGATACAAGCACACTCTTTCTGTGGTACCCCTCTTTTTCCACAGGGGCACAAATTCATCGCACCAATACAGATGGTTTCACACGGCAATGTAATTGTCTCATTAGATCTATTTATTTGAATAGTTTTTTCCTCTAGAGGTTGTCTTAGTGCTTCTAATATGTTTTTATTGAATTCAGGAAGTTCATCTAGAAAAAGTATTCCCTTGTGGGCCTTTGTTATTTCTCCAGCCGTGATTGGTGTTCCACCACCCACAATCGCTGAATAACTGCTTGTGTGGTGTGGGGCTCTAAAGGGTCTTTCCATTCGTCCGTGAATAGAAAGTATTTCCAGATATTCACTTGGGTGTGGTTCTGGAAGAAGTTGGTGTGCACTTTTTGCTAACATTGTTTTTCCAATACCAGGCGGACCAGACATAACCATGTTGTACTTTCCACATATTGATATAAGTATGGCCCTTTTGGCTTTTTCTTGACCAATTATTTTGTCTATTTCAAAATATGTCTTAATAGGTCTTGTGCATTGATTGATATGTTCATTCTCAATATTATAATTATCATCCATATTACAACTGTCATCTCTGATAATATTATTGCTCACTGCAATGTTTGGTTTTTGCGGTATAAACTCTTTTTGATCACTGTTTAAAAAAACAGTTAAATCTCTCAGGCTTTTAATGCCGTGAATTCTTATGTTGGGGGGACAAATTTGTTTTATTAAATTAACATGGTCATCTTTAAAGTTACTGTATAAATTAACAACATTTTCAGTATTGTCGTTCATAATGATGTGACCGGCTACACTGGCTGTGTCTTTTAAAATACAATTAACAACTGAAGCTAAAGAATCATTTGGCTTTATTGATCCATCTAAGCCAAGTTCGCCAATGAAGATTGAGGTTTCTAGTGTTTGCTGTTTAATCACCCCTGTTGCCGAAAGGTACGCTAGGGCGATTGGTAAATCAAGTAAGACACCTTCCTTTTTTATCCCCGCGGGCACAAGTGAAACTGTTATCTTGTGATTTTTGGTTTTAGGAGAACTGAATCCACTGTTTTTGATGGCGGACACTATTCGCTCCCTTGATTCTACTATGCATTTATCTGCGAGACCCACAATCAAAAAATTAAAAAGCCCACCTGATAAATCTAGTTCAACATCTATATTCTGACAAAATATTCCATCTTTAGTAATTCCCTTGCAAGATATATACAATTTATTTATTAGACCAAGTCAAAAATACCGATCGATAATTCGAAAAAAGAATATTGTTTAAAACAATGGCGTGATTAGTTCATATGCAACTCACATGTTCTAGCGTCGGGTTTTGCATTCAGTCTGCCTTCTTCTATTTCAGCCTGGCAGACTTCACATAAACCATACGTATTTGCGTCTATTTTATCTAGGGCGTTTTTGATATCAACTATTTCTTTTTCTAAAGTAGATGTAATTGAAAAATTTGATTCATAATTTTCCATAGACTCAGCAACATCCTCCCTCTCTGTGGTGGTGCCGTCTTCTGTTTGTTTTGCTTCCCATGTTAAATCACTTTCTTTTTCTGCTACCTCAAGTATTTCCGCTTCAAGTCTTTTTAATTCTGCTTCTAAAATGTTTTTGTGTCTTTGTATATCTATGTTCATGTAAACAGTGTAACAGATTAATACCAAAGTTTCTATAAAGAAATTATAAAGAATTACCAAAGATTAAATGAGGTTACGCTGGGTATGATGGGTATACTATCTTGTGATCTTTCCTGAAGTAAGCCTGTAAATTATTTCCTTAAGAGTCTGCTCGCTTGTGGCTATAATAATAATGTCTTTGTTAAAAAACGTGTAAAAGAATGCAATTTCACCGTTTGGTCTATATAGAACCCGCGCGTCATTGTTGGAAATAACCCTATCAACAAATTCTGTGTCATATTCAGATAGTACTATGTCTTTTTTTGTAGAAGGTTCTTGTGTTAATGTTGTTTTGGGGGTAGATGACGTTGCTACCGAAGAGGTTGATGATGTCGCTGAAAATAAAATTGTTATTGCCGAAGTCGTTGACTGCTCTGTTGGTATTGATTTAATATCTTTTTTATAGATTAAATCACCTAAGTCTGCATACATGCTCGTCTCCCAATCAAGCATTCCAGCGAAAGTTGAATCGTAGTTGGATGATTTTAATATGATAAATGGCTCATTAGATTCATGTGAATAATATCCAAAAACATATTCATCTTTTAGATTTCTTACTAAAATATCCGGCGCACTTGGTGCAACAATATTTAAAAACTCCGACGATAATATTGATACCGAGCTTGTCGAGTTATATACGAATATCAGAGATTTTATTTTTCCAGGTGAAATATTGGAGGAAGATTCTTGTGATATTTCTCTAAACAATAACGATCTGTTTTTACCTTCCATAGTCATTGGAACACTTATTTCTGAGTACAAGATATTACCTGTAATCTGCTGACTTGGATTTCTTTGAAGTGCAATTTGCTCCGGTGTTTTTGCTGATTTGAATCCTATGTATGAAAAAACACCAATTATCAGTATGCAAACTATGAATATTGTTATTTTAATAAGAATATTTTTACTTTCTTTGCCAACATCTACAGTGTTGTCTGTCGTTTGGTGTTTTTTTCTACTATTAGCCTCCATTATTTTACCAATAGAAAAACCACCCTTAGACGCCGCATTCGCCATGTCATCTTTGAAAGTATGAACAGAGCTGGTTCTATGGTCATTGTTTATGTCTGTTTTACCAGGCTGTAAAACATCTGATAGGTGCACTAACGGTCTCGCCGCTGGTTGGTCTATAGAGGAATTGTTTTGTTGAGTGTTGCTAAAATTTTCACTCGTAGATGCCCCTGTGTTTTCGTTCAGGTTTCTGTCTGCATTAGGATATAGACGTCTTGGTTTTTGTTCTATTGGATCCATTGATAGTATTATATATCAAATTTGGAATCAGGTCTCGCCTCCTCGTCGAAAAAGTCAAATTCTTGTTTATTTCCCTGTTTGCTTCCTGTTGGTTTATTTGCTCCTCCGATTCTTGGGGTGGTTTTTGGATGTCTTTTTGTTGTCTTTGAAGAGCTCAGTTGATTCCTGTCGCTATTTTGTAGTCCTTGATTGTTTTGATTACCTTGATTACCTTGGGTCATTATATATTTAGATGGAGTGTCGCACATATCTATAAAGTCATCTGCAACTTCTCTAAGTTTTTGCGAAGAAGATTTTCCAAAAGATATTACCTCCACCTGACAACCTTCATTTGTCTGAAGATATTCTACAAGTGGTATAAAGTCACCATCGCCAGACGCAATGATTACTGTGTCTAATTTTGGCGCTAATTTAATAGCATCAACAGCAAGACCAACGTCCCAGTCCCCTTTTTTAGCTCCGCCACTAAATATTTGTAAATTTTTTGTTTTTGTTTCTATGCCCAATTTTCCTAAGGCATCAAAAAAGTTTGTTTCATCCCCACTTTCTGTTGTTATTACATATGCAATAGCTCTAATTAAAGATCGGCCCGCTACAACCTCCTTCATTATGGCACCAAAGTTTACTCTGGCGTGATATAGGTTTTTTGCACTATGATAAAGGTTTTGTGTATCAATAAAAACTCCAACACGTTGTTGTTTGTGTTTAATTACTGTCATGTTTTGAATTAAGTTTAAAATGAACCACTAATATGGTTTAAGTCTGTTTATTAAAATACCATGTGTTAACTAGATTTCCTTGCAAAAAGCATCAATTTTTTTGAGATTTGTCCATCTATAAAAACAGTTTCTAGAATTTAAAAAAGTTATTTAGGTTGATTTCTTCTTGAGATCAAGCTTTTTTACCACAACATCATATCTCGCAACGTTTTTCTTTAATAAATATTTCAAAAGAGTTTGCCTGTCTGCAACCATTTGCAAAAGACCTCTTCTTGAGTGATTGTCTTTTGCGTGAGTTTTAAGGTGTTTTGTAAGCTCAACTATTCTTGTACTTAAAATGGCAATCTGTGCTTCCGCACTACCTGTGTCTGTAGGGTGAATTTGAACATCCTTTATAATTTTTTGCTTCTTTGTCTTGGTTAACATGGTGTGG
>CAJBHC010000080.1 GCA_903952785.1 uncultured bacterium
AAGGAAGTACCACTTTGCTCGAACCTTATGTTCATAGGATGCTTTTTGATTTTTGTTTGCCATATATGGTTAGATTACTGGATAGTTACCCTTTGTCACCCCAATCCATCCAGAATGTCACCCCATATGGTTAACTATACAAACATTTGACAACACATCCTATATTGATATACTTGAACCACTACGAAAAAGATCTTGCTAAGTTGCGTGCTTAGTGAGAGCTTTTTTATTTTCAAGCAAATCTTTAATCTGTATTAAATACATTAATCTTAAATATGGTCTATGTTTTATAAAAATGGAAGTATTTTTAGGGTTCACAGGTATACATAGTACGCATTTTCCCATATCTCTGGCATAGTCAGTCAATGCTACAAAATCTCCATCACCAGACATAAGTATTATTCTTTGGACGATATTTCTCTCTACGTCAACAGATACCCTGTTGGTTAGCTCTACATCGCAATTTGCTTTAATTTTTCCACCTTCTCTAACTGTTTGTTTAACTACTAACTCCACTCCATGGTTTATGATAATTTTCTCCACACTCGTAAGATATTCAACATCCCCGATAAAGAAAATTATTTTACAATATCTATATTTGTCGTAAAGATATTGAAAAAGAAGGCTTAAATCCAGATCAAAACCGATATCCTTAGCGCTCAGGATAATGTTAGCAGCATCAATATATACACAGGTTAATTCCATTTCAACAATCTAGCAAACTAACCCCAAAGTTTTGATAAAGAAATTATAAGGAATTACCAAAGATTTTAAGAAGATTTTTAACCATCGAGCTAATACCTAGAATCCTCAACCATTTGCAAAAACCCCGCATCTCTGCTATATTGCTCCCTATGACAGCAGCTATAAAAACAGTTAAAAAGGAGGTTAAGGTGGCTAAAACAGATGCTACTAGAAAGGATTTTGATATGCGCGTAGGCGATACGGTTAAGGTGTATCAAAAAATTCAAGAAAAAGGTAAGACTCGTCTTCAGGTTTTTGAAGGTCTTGTTCTTGCTAGAAAGCACGGAAGTGAAGCTGGCGGTACTTTTACCGTTAGAAAGGTTTCAGGAGGCTATGGGGTAGAAAGAATCTTCCCCTTGTACTCACCAAATATTGATAAGATAGAAGTAACAAAGCGTGCTAAGGTTCGCAGGGCTAAACTTTACTACATTAGAGACAAAGCAGCTAAGGAGATTAGTAAGAGAATGAAGATGGAAATGACAAAGCGTGATTCATCTCATTTAACTAAAGCTGAAGCCGCAAGACTAGAAGCTGAGGAAGCAGCTGCAGCCGCACTAGTTGAGCCAGAGATGACAGAGGAAGTAGAGGTAACAACAGAGGAGGCGACAGCAAAAGAATAATTTAAATAAAAATCCGTGCCCCTAGCGGTAGATCAAAACAAGACCAATAAAATGGCCTTGTTTTGTTGTTAGCTTTTATGCATAATATACCCATGCGCGGGTGTTGAAACTGGTAGACAAGCATCCTTGAGGTGGATGTGCCCGTAAGGGCGTGGAGGTTCAAGTCCTCTCTCGCGCACAGGAAAAACAAACCCCTTGCTAGTTAGTCAAACAGCTCTGAGTGGCTACCTAGTGCCATTAAAGTAATCAGTTCCAATTCTCTGTCCTTATCGTAAATTAAAAGGATGTCTGGATAAAGGTGGCACTCATAAAGACCCCTGTATTTACCCTGTAGTTTATGGTTTTTGAATTGAGGTGGAATGGATGAGTCTCTGGTAAACAAGTAGATTAGATATTCAAGTCTTTCTCGTTGAAATTTTGTATTTCTTAAAAAAGTTTTCAGATTTTTCTTAAAACTGTTTGAATATATTATTTGATACATGCAACCAGTGTATCAAACGAGAAATGAAGAGATTCTGAAGTTAAAGTGAAGAATGTTAATTACTTAAAATATCATCAATCATCTCCTTGCCGGATGTATATCTTTTGCCACTCTTCTTTGCCTCAGCAACCTCCTTTTTGAGCATCTCATAATTAAGGAGCCTCTTACCTTTCACTGTTGATGGAAAGAAGGGAATAGATTCACTTGCAACAATCTCTTTAAGAAAGAGTTTAATTCCAGAAGAAAGATCTAGGCCAATATCCTTAAGGACTTCCGATGCCTTTTCTTTTAAATCCTCTTCTATTCTGATTTGTATAGTTGTTTGAATACTCATATTAGAAGTATAATGCATTTGTAATTACATTGTCAACCGTTGGCGGTTGTATAAATGTTGGCTTTGTGAATAACTAGTTAATAGAGCCTTAATAGGGTGGAACTATTAGCCTGATTTATAAAGTTGACGGAAATACCGTCAACTTTTCATATAGGGGGTAAAAGTTTCGGCCATGATTTGCAAAAATTTACCACTGAATGACTCAATAAGTATTACCGCGGCTTTATTTAACCTTTCCCTTAAACTCCTCCGGAATAGTAATCTCAGTAAAAACATCTTCCTTTTTGAAATACAGAGATAGATGCTTAACAGCCTTGTCGTAATCTGCTTTTACAACACCCTCTAGATATTCGTTTAGCTTTCTTATGTTCTTACCAGAAGCAATCTCTCGCTCTGCAGTCTCAGCAATGTCTCCGCTTAAAAATTCACTGGCTAGGGTTCTATCAATAATAATTTTCCTTTCTCGTTCGCAATCTTCTTTATACTCACCCTTAATAAATCTATCAATTGTGTCCCAGATTATATTTTCAGCGTCTTTCAGATTCTCTGGAGCAACCTTAACCCAGATGTTTTGAGAAATATATTTTGGATTTTTAAAGAAATTAACACCAACGCCGTAGCACCAACTGTTATCGTGTCTCAAACGTCTAAACAATATTTCCCTAAGTATTATACTAATTAGCCCTAAAGTGTCTTCATCAGCTCTTTTAACCTCAAGAACTCTGTCAATCTCCAAAACAGCTTGCTTTGTATCCGTTCGACCAATTTCTGTATAGGTTTTAGTCCATCGTTTTTCTTTAGGAATATTTATCTTGGAAGGAATCTTTAGCGATGGGCGCTTTTTTCCACTAGGAAGTAGATCTATTTTTTTCTTTATCTCTCTGATGATTGATTCATTTACCACACCAGTTAAAATTATTATAGAATTTTCACGAGTGTAATTTTTGTGGGCAAATCTAAGATCTTTTTTGCTAACTTTTGCAACAGTATCAATCCATCCCAAAGGGGATGCCATTCTGCTCTTTTCTGGAATATCTGCATACAAATTATTACTCCAAGCTTTGAGATAGGCGACATATTTATCGTTCAACAAATAATCCCAACCTTCTTGAGTAATAACCTTTCTTTCATGTTCAACATCCTCGTCTCTCATTAGGGGCTTGAAAATTAGATGATACATTCCGTCAAGCGCAGGACCTGCTTTTTGTGGTAGGAATTTACAAACATAACACGTGTCAGTGAAGCGAGTGTGGGCGTTTAAGGAATCAAGCAAATATTCCTTGGAAAACAAATCAATTGTTTTCCTATCTCCATATAGATCGTTACCATCAAAAACCACATGCTCTAGAAAGTGGGCTGTACCCTCTAGTTCTATTTTGTCATCCTGCGCACCGTGGCTAATCATCCACTTCAAAAAAGTGCAGTTTGCCCAAGGGAGAGGTCTAATATAGATATCAACACCCCTATAGGTTTGTTTTTTGTAGTCATATGGGTCAAATGCCACTTTTGGAATTTTTGGCGATGTTTTCTGTCCCGGCTTTTGTTCTTTTTTGATCATGTTGGTATGATATCATTATATCAATTTATTAAAAGCCTCAGGCTAAAAAACAAAACAAATAATATGACACTTTATACAGGAAAAGGGGACGATGGAACCACCAAGACATTTGGTTGCGATCAGCGGATTTCAAAGAGTTCAGAGGTTGCTGAAGCGCTTGGCGCCCTTGATGAAATAAATTCTTTTTTAGGTTTGATTAAGGTTAAAGCAAAAAGCTTAAGAAATGATGGTTCTGATATCTCGGACAGTAAGCCTGTTGATATCTCAATACTAGGAAAAGGATTTGATGAAATCGCTGAAGAGGTTCAACAGAATCTCTTTATAATTCAAGCTGAAGTCGCTGGGTCTAATATGACAATTTCCGAGGAAAAACTCCGGGAGTGTGAAGGTTATGTAAATGAAGCAGAAAAACTATTGCCCCCAATCAAGACATTCTTTGTGTCTGGTGGGACAGAACTGGCGACCTTGTGTGATATTTCAAGAACGATAGCAAGAAGGGCAGAAAGGAGGGTTGTCGCCATTGTTGACAACAATCAAGGCGTCCATGTTGGCGAATGGACTCTTGCATATCTTAATCGTCTTTCTTCACTCTTATATGCAATGGCCAGATTAGCAAACCATTATATGGGTATTTTGGAAGATGCACCATCTTACAAATAGTGTATCATTGGAAAATAAAGTTTAGGACATCGCTTATATTATACATATAAAACTCACAATAAAACCATGCCACCCAAAGAAAACCCTAAAAAATATTCAAGAATCTTTGGAGTTGTAACTGCGATTGTCGGTGTTTTGATGTTTGTAGTGATATTTTCTTTAGCAATTTATGGGGGTGGAAATTTGTTAATCGGATTATTTGATAAAAGCTCCATCTTTAATAACGAAGTAGACTCCATAACTTCAGGGGATGTAAGTATACTAAATGCAATAGAAGACTTTATTAAACAAGCTTCTTCAACTCAGATTGTAGCCACCTCTCCAGTGGCTTTGCCTACAACGACAACCAATTATTCCGATGCTCCATATTCAGATACCCAATATGTTATCTTCTCCTTAGATGGTTCAAGGTCTTTGAATATGTGGAATGAAACTCGTCAATTTTCAAAAGATATGATTGCAAAAGGTAAGCCAATTCATTTCACTTATTTTATTAATCCAATATATTTAATCACGAGAGAGAAAGCTAAATCAGTTTACCAACCACCAAGAGATAGGATGGGTGGGTCTTTGATTGGGTATGCCAATAATGAACAAGACGTTAAGAATAGGGTGGAGCAAATAGACGCAGCTTTTGTAGAGGGGCATGAAATTGGTTCTCATAACGTTGGACATTTTAATGGCTCAAAATGGAGTAAAGATGAATGGATACAAGAGTCTAATTCCTTCGATTCAATAATCGCAAATGTTCAAAAAAACAATCCAAATGTTGTAATTCCTGCTTGGAGTTTTGGATTGTCAGAGTTTGTTGGTTTCAGAGCGCCAGAACTTGGGGTGAACAACAATTTATATAAAGCATTGGCAGAAAAGAAATACCTCTATGATTCTAGTGGAATGAGAATGCCAACAAAATATCCAACAAAAGACAAAGATGGCATTTGGCACATAGGGCTGGGCATTATAAAAGTTAAGGACTTGCACTCTGGTTTGAATAATCCTAAAGCTTTAGGTAGGACAAGCTATGTCTTGTCAATGGACTATAATTTTTGGATGGCGCAATCAAAAGTTAAAAATGTTGCAAAAAAGGGTACGCCACTTTGGAATAGTTTCTATAGTGAAATGAAAGATGCTTATTTAGATTATTTTAATAAGAATTATGAAGGTAATCATGCTCCCGTTGTAATTGGTCATCACTTTTCAACTTGGAACGATGGTGTTTACTGGGAGGCCATGAAGTCTTTTGCAGAGGATGTCTGTGGAAAGCCTAAGGTAAAGTGTGTGACATTTAAGGAATATGTGGGTTATTTGAATTCTACTGTCAAATAGAGCTGGCGGTGGCGGTACGAGGGGTTGGGTAAAATACCTTGTAAAGTATGGTATATTCACGTAATCATGCGCGGGTTTTTAACTTGTGGTATAATTTTTATATGAAAAAAACGATTTCCATAACACTGTTTGCAATTTTATTGATTGTAATTTTTTTATCATATAAAAGTAATAAGGGTGACGTAATTGGCAATACTATAAAAATCGGCGCTGTCTACCCTCTAACTGGATCAAGGGCTTACATGGGGGTTGAATACAAAAGAGGAGTAGAGATGGCAGTTGAAGAAATAAACAAGAAGGGGGGAGTTAATGGTAAAAAAATAGAAGTTATTTACGAGGATGACGCTGGAGATGCTGCAAAAGCCGTTACTGCTGTGAATAAATTTATTGGGGTAGACAAGGTTGATTTTGTATTTACAGCTTTTTCCCCAACGGCAAATGCCACTGCACCAATAGCTGAAAAAAATAAGACAATTTATTTTAATGCCTCAACGGTAAAGATTGGTAATGGAAATTACGTTTTTAAAGATTATTGGGACATGGGATTGCAAGGTCAAGCTATTGCTAAGGCTATAAAAAAAGAGGGGATGAAAAAACTTGGAATGCTTGTGATGGTTCATCCAGCAACAGTGGCTTACATGGAAAATCTTAATAATGAATTGAAGGGGTATAATATAGAAACTTATAGAGAAGATTTTATTGTTGGAAGTACTGATTACAAGACACAATTGGCGAAGATTAAATCTTTTAACCCAGATGCCATTCTTGTGTTTAGTGCGCCAGGTAATGACTCAACAAATATCGTAAAACAGATTATTGACTTGAAGATGGACAATTTAAGGCTTTTTGGTGGTAGTTCGGCACTTAGAACAGGAACGGTCTCAGATCAATTCCCGGAGGTTATGGCAAAGATGAAGACTGTTGATACTTGGTATAATATTGATATAACAAACAATAAGGCCGTGGAATTTAAAAATAATTATGAGAAAAAATATAATACCAAATTAATTGGTGACGCAGCTTTTCCTTATGATGATGTCTATTTAATTGCACAGGTGTTAAGCGGACTAGATAAAGGTGCAAATAGCATAGACATATTAAATCAATTGAAAACAGCTAAATATGACGGTGTTGCAGGATCTATGAGTTTTGATGAAATGAATAATTCAATACGTCCAGCATATCTTGAAGTAGATAAAGGTGGTAAGTGGATTAAGTATGAATAGCACATTAGCAAATATATAATATGAAATTAGGAATTGAAAATATTTTAGGATTAGTAAGTGCACAAGTTGTTCCATGTACAGTTCCAGCACTTATTGAAAAGTATGACTTTTTTGATAAATTTAATTATTTAGGTTCTGGAAATTTAGATTTTCTAGCAAATAGCTTTAAATTTGATAAAAGAGTTTTTGAAGCTGTTTTAAATTATTTGGCTAAAGAAGGTTATTTGGATAAAAGGTTGAAAAATAAAGAGTTTATCTATGAACTTTCAAAGACTTCAAAAGAGTTTTTGCTCAACAGTTCAAAATACGATTTTACAAAATATGCCATATTGTTCAATCAAGGAGTCTCAAGAGGTGCAATAGATTCTATAATCTCTGCATTAGAGACTGGAGAACCTTCTAATTGGAACAAAAATGGAAGTTGGGAGAATCAGATGAAAAGTGGATTACTCACAAAAGCTTTTTCTCAAGGAATGATGAGTAGGGGAAATTACCTTAGAGACTATTTATCACGTTCGTCAAAAAAAGTTCTTTCCAAAAGAAATAACTTAATCGATATTGGCGGTTCTTTAGGTGATTACTGTGGAAAATTTACAGAAGATTATAAAAATCTGAATTGTACAGTATTTGATTTTCCAGAGGTTGTTAATTCTGCAAAAGAAAACGTATCAAGTAAAAAATACTTGCGCGTGTCTTTTATAGAGGGGGATATGTTTAAAGATGAATTTCCTAGGGGTTTTGATGTTTTCCTTTATTCAAACGCTATTCATAATTGGGATTATGGACAAATAAAACTGTTGTTGAAAAAGACTTTTTTGGCATTAGATAAGGGGGGAGTTGTAATAATCCATGACTGTCATTTGGATAATGGTAAAACTGGTCCAAGTTACGCAGTAGATCATGCGCTCTTTCTTTCGATATTTACCGACGGTACTTACTATTCAAATATTGAAATTAAGGGTTTATTAAGTGATGCCGGTTTTAAGAAGATTAAGATCGAGAGGACTGTGGTTGGATTTTCTTCTATTTTAGGGTATAAGGTTTAGGCAAAACTCGTCAAAAGCCAATATTTATGATATATATAGTTTGCGTCAGTTGATATTTATAACTCAATCTGGTTTGAGTCTGGGTCTGACGACAAACACATGGTGCCTATAGTTTAGTGGTAAAACTCCGGTTTGTGGAACCGGTATCGAGAGTCCGATTCTCTCTAGGCACCCCAGTGACCAACGCAAAAATCCGTTCATGGTCAAGATTTTATACCCCAATATGGAAAATTGACGGAAAAACCGTCAACTTTGCTAAATAGGCTGATAATACCAGCATATTATCTAGAATAATCGGCGCCGTTAAACCACCACCATTCCTATTGAACCGATACTGAACCGACACCCACTATAGAACCCCTACAGAATACTCCGTCCCTTGACCCAGCTTTTCACATATGATACACTAGTGTCATATATATGAAAAGCAAGAATAATCTCATTGAACAGTTAAAAAACCTTCCCCACTTCACTAAAAACACTGTTT
The DNA here is from genome assembly GCA_903952785.1 of uncultured bacterium. Lineage (GTDB taxonomy): Bacteria > Patescibacteriota > Minisyncoccia > Phycocordibacterales > CAIZLB01 > CAIJKW01. The sequence goes on from CAJBHC010000080.1 coordinate 8,483, forward strand.
ATCAGCTTGGAATACAGTTGGGGCTTAAAGATTCTACAGTTGACACTTATATCAGCCGTTTTTTGAAGTATAAAGAAATTTACAGGCTCAAAAACGGCCTGTACGTATCCGCTGACTTTTTTGATAAAAATAAGAACGATATTTCATATTCTTTCTATCTTGCTAATATACTTCGCACACCATCATATGTAAGTTCATGGGCGGCGCTTCAGTATTACAATCTTACTACTGAAGCAATTCATTCAATTACTTCTGTGACGCAGAAAGTGACAAGAGAGTATCAGACAAAAGTGGGAAACTTCACATACCAGTCCATAGATAAAGAACTTTTTTCAGACTTTTCTCTAGCAAAGGGGAGATTTGACTTTTTTATAGCGTCTCCTTCAAAGGCGCTGTTTGATTTGCTATATTTCAGGACCAGTCAGTTTAAAGGTCTTTCGACGGAGAATATCAAGGCGATGATAGCGGAGTTACGAGTAGATGTTGATGAAATGAACAAAGAAGAGCTGATAAAATTTTATTCGATGATTAAAAAATATACAAATGAGCGAACAAATTAAAACAATTTTAAAGAGAAAACTGGATGGCCTTGCTTCTTATGGAGAGGTTGATGTGGAGACACGTCGCAATGCACTTAAAGAAGATTTGCAGTTTTACGTTCTTAATTTCATCTATCATCATCCAGAATATAATAAATGGATTATGTATGGGGGCTCGGCACTCCGTATTATTCATGGTCTTGATAGAATGTCAGTTGATTTAGACTTTGAAATTTCTCATTCAATAACAGATAAGTTTTTGGAAGAGTTGAAGAAAGAAATTGAAGACTATTTTACCAATACGTATGGCGCAAAGGCTGATTTTCTTACTATAAAAATTACTGCCAACAGAGGATTAATTCTCAAATTTAACGTTGGCGATGAATTAAGCTCTGGGCACCCCTCAAAACAGGTTCATGTAAAAATAGATTTAAATCATTTTGTTGCACCCAAAACTGTAACGGAGCGGAGACCAATAAATCAGGATCAGCTTTCTTTTGTTATTCTCACTTATAATATGTCGGCTCTTATGGCTAGTAAGATTGCAGCCATTTTTCTTCGAGGAACTCGTGGAATTGGCTCTGCTGTGTATGAAGAAAAAGGCCGCGACATATATGATCTTCTGTGGTACATGAATAAGAAGATTGTGCCTGATCTAGATTATCTAGTAGCCAAGGGGATTGATGTAAAAGATCCACGGATGATCTTTGACAAACTTACACTCCAGATGAATAAAGTCAGCGATGATAATCTTAAACAGGATTTGGCGCCTTTGTTTGTAAACAGAGGGTTTATTGAAAGTTGGCTCAAAAATTGGCGTGAAAGTTATTTACGACTTCTCGATGATTATAAGATTAGAACTATAGTGGGACTTGAAAAAGTTGTAATTCACCAGGATTTTCTTTCGGGTAATTTTTCTTTTATATATTGGTATAAAGCAGAAGAAAATGAATCGATTAGGGTTTACTACACCATAAGTGACCGTTGGGTTGACCTTAGTAAAGGTAATTTACCAATTGAAGTGGATTCAAAATTAGAAGAGAAGATGGATTTTGGTAGCAATGGTTCAGATGGTCGTTCATCTCCACAGGATAAAATCAAACAGTATGCAACTTTGTTTTATCAGAAGACTGAAGAGTATTTTAAAAAGACAAATAAAATTATGCTTGGTGACAACCTTGTTACCAAGACAATCCGCATGACAGCGGATGATTTAAATCAGAAAGAGCAGATCGTGCTCAACAAATCAACCCTGCTTTCATGTGAGTTGGATGATTTGTTAAAATAAAAACTAGCTCTCTAATATGTTCACCGTCTACATCCTAGAATGTGCTGATAAAACTCTATATGTTGGTTGTACCAACGACCTTGAAAAAAGGCTCAATCAACACAATAACTTAAAGTCTGGTGCTCATTATACAAAAATTAGGAGGCCGGTATCTTTGAAATATTCAGAAAAAGTTGAAACCTTATCAGAGGCCAGAAGGAGGGAGGCTGAGATCAAGAGATTTACAAAGACCAAAAAACTGGAATTGATAAATGACGTGGGAGGCCCTGTTTCCAAATAACCTTTTTCAAGAAATTGTAGTACAATATTACAATGCCTGATCCAGTTACACTCTTAAATAGCTTCTTAGGTTTCGCTACATATTACAGATACCCACTTATTGCAGTCGGCACCATTATTGAGGGTCCAATATTAATGATTGCTTCTGGATTTTTGTATAGGACTGGTTTTTTTGCAATAGTACCCTTATTTATTGCCATATTAATAGGAGATTTGATTGGAGACGTCATTTGGTATGTTGCTGGTAGATATTTTGCACATCCAATTTTAAGTAAAAAAGGAAAGTTTTTTGGAATTACTCCGGAGCGATTTGAAAAAATAAATGAATTATTTACAAAATACCATGAGAAGATTTTGATCTTCTCCAAATTGACATTGGGGTTAGGTTTTGCAATTGGAATTTTGGCGGCCGCTGGAATGGCTAAGGTTCCTTTTAAAAAATATATGATTATAAATATCATTGGAGAATTCTTCTTGGTGGCAGCCATGCTCTCCATCGGATACTTCTTTGGACAAATATATCTAAATATTTCAGATAATCTTAAAATTGGATTTTTGATAACTGTTGCTGTGGTAGTTATTTTAGCGTTTTACTTCTTCTCCCGCTATATTAGTAGGAAAAGTAAGGAATTGTAGTATCATTATTAAATGGCCGAGCCTGGTTGTTGAATAAATTAAAATACAAACATTATGATATCTTTTGTTATACCAACATTGAATGAAGAAAAGACAATTGAAAGCACCCTTAAATCAATAGATGCATTTTCAGGTGAGAAAGAAATAATTATATCGGATGGTAAAAGTACAGACAGAACAGTTGAGATAGCTAGAAAATATGCACATAAGATTATGGTTCATGATAGCAAAACGAGACAAAATATTGCACAAGGTAGAAATGAGGGAGCAAAGGTGGCGAGAGGGGAATATATTGTATTTATGGATGCTGATGTGGTTATTCCTGACATGAATGAATTTATTAAAAAAGTTAAAAAGTATTTTGAAAAAGATGCTCGCCTCGTTGCTGTCACTTCAGGTTGCACTGTTTTGAAGGAATTGGCAACTATTCCAGATATAATCATATTCAAATTAATGGCTTATTACTTTTCATTCTTGAATCTAATTGGACTTGGTGCTGCTGGGGGAGAGTTTCAAATGATTAAAAAAGAAGCTTTTGTAAAGGTTGGGGGGTTTGATGAAAGATTAGCAGTTAGTGAAGACATGGATTTGTTTTGGCGTCTTGCAAAAATTGGCAAAACTAAGCTCCCCCTAGAATTAAAAATATATCACACAGGGAGAAGGGCACATAAAGTAGGTTGGCCTCGTCTTTTGTGGACTTGGTGTTCCAATACCATAACAGCATATTTTTTCAAGAAGAGCGATGACGAATATGAGGTGATTAGATAGCTAAACAGTTAAATAGTGTATACTAGTAGGTAAATATTATAAAAAGCATTTTAAATAATACAATAAATTAGATAAACAAGTATGAGAGAAGTAAAATTATTTCCAAGACCAGTGTCTCTAAGAAAACTGATAGGTCCAAGTTTTGTTATTTTAGCCCTTGGCCTTGGCTCTGGAGAAGTTATTCTTTGGCCCTATCTGGCATCTAACTATGGCCTAGGTATTGCCTGGGGGGCAATACTCGGAATCACTTTTCAGTACTTTTTGAATATGGAAATTGAAAGATATGCCTTAGTTAAGGGGGAGAGTGTATTTGTTGGAATTCATAAAATATTTAAGCCAGCAATATACTGGTTTATTGTTTCAACCTTTATTGGGTTTGGGCTACCTGGAATCGTAGCTGCATCAGCGCAAGTTATGTCTAGTGTTATAGGAATAGAGAGTTTTAAATGGGTGGCTATAGTGTTTTTGTTTTCGATAGGTTTAATTTTGAGTACCGGCAAGACTGTTTATGGAATGATGGAAACACTTACCAAAATAATTTTAGGAATTGCTGTTCCATTTTTATTTATATTGGCGATATTTATAAGTACGCAGACTGATTGGATTGCACTTATGCATGGCTTGATTGGAAAAGGGGAGGGATTTTGGTTTCTCCCAGCTGGAATAAGTCTTACTACATTTCTGGCGGCTTTCGCATACTCTGGTGCTGGGGGAAACTTGAATCTGACCCAATCAATTTATATAAAAGAAAAAGGTTATGGAATGGGAGTATATTCTCAGAAGATTGCAAGTTTGTTTTCCAAACATGACGGTACAGAAATTGTTTTAGATGGTACGGACTGTGCAGCAACACCTGAGGACGTTAGCCGTTTTAAAAAATGGTGGAAGTTAATTAGTATTGAGCACGCCTTTGTTTTTTGGTTCTTGGGCTTAATATCAATGACTTTTTTAATGATTTTATCCTATGCCACAACACATGATCTCGCAGGTAACGCTCAGGGAATTAGCTTTGTTATCAAGGAGGGGCTGATTATTGGTCAAACTACATACCCGTTTATTGGAACACTATTTTTGATTGCGGTATCTGTAATGTTATTTCAAACTCAGCTTGGAATTATGGACTCAACGTCTCGTATAATGGCGGAAAACTTAGCTATCAAGAAACTGCATGGAAAAAAGGATGGAAAGATTAATTTAGCTAAACTTTATTACTCCTTTGTCTGGGCTCAAATCGCGTTTGGAATAATTCTATTTCTATTTAATATTTATGAGCCAAAAACATTGATAATACTGGGGGCTGTTATTAATGCTTTTGCAATGTTTGTGCATCTCGCACTGGTCTTTTGGTTAAATCACACAATTCTACCAAAGGTATTTCGTCCGGGCTGGGTAAGGAAGACCATCCTAGGAATAATTTTTATATTCTTCGGTATCTTTAGTTTCTTTGTTTTGTGGAGTAATGTTATTAAAAACTGGTTTATTTGACCAATTTAACTAAATGGAAATCAGTATTGTTGAGGTTGAGGTGGTGGCATAATTTGGTGTCGAAGTCGCCAGGTCTGTTGTTGATGAAGTCGATGTTGGATTTGTAGTTGTCGCCGTAGAAAAATTCAAAAACTCTTGAATAGTCATTTTTTCAGTAAAGATATCATTTGCGTTATCCACCCCAATATATCTAAAGTGCCATGGCTCATAAATGTAGCCAGTTTCCTTTTGTTTTTTATCTGGGTAGCTCATTATAAAACCGTATTTATAACTATTTTGAGCCATCCATTTTCCTTCTTTGCTTTTAGCAAATTTTGGACTAACACCGGCGTAGGAAATACTTTTACCAGATACATCTATTGTTGTTCCAAGTTGATGCTCCGAGTGTCCCGCTTCTGCAATTCCTGCCTTGGCGCTAGCTCCACTTTTGTTTATCCACATCGAATACAAAAACTTCTGCATGTCCGCACTTCTATAAGATGATGTTATTGCAATATCTAATTTTTGTTTTTTTGCATCAGCAATCATTTCATCTAAATGTCTAACAATTCTGTTTGAAACGCACATTACGCCAACGGTTTTAATTTTCTCTGAAACTCTAACTAAGTCTTGAGGTATATAATCAAGTGGGACAGCTTTGGATCTATTTAAATTTTCAAAAACTTTATCAAAGTCACTTTCTACAAAGTTGTCCTGGCCAATCACTCTCATTGCTGTCGGACAAAGCTCCTTGTATATTAGATTATTTAATGCGGTCCTGGTCTCCAGATCAAGTTCCCCGGTAATGGGTAAATTTAGTTTAGATTGAACGATTCTAAGTTTTGCCTCTGTTTTTGTCCCAAAATAATTTGTAATAGGCCCTCTTGTTTTGTCATCAGTCAGGGATTTTAAAATTATCTGAAGTACTTTTACATCGTTACCCTTAGACCCTTTTTTTAACTTTCTTGTAAATTCGCCATTTTCTTGCCAAACTTTTACAGCATTAATAGAAACTATGGAGGATGAACTCTTGTTCAATAAATTTCCACCCATGGTACTACTGGCGTTGAGGATGTCTATTTCTGGGGAATATGGGGTAATTGTGGTTGCTGTCGCTGTGTGGGTAAATGATATTAATAAAAGGGCGACAAAAATCACTAAAAGTCTTGTTTTGCATCCATTATCTGATTTGGGGATATCTAAAATCATATATTTGTATTTAGGTAGTATACTATATGTATTATGAATTTTGCTAACAAAAAACCAAATCCATTTTTAAAATCATTTATTTGTGCGGGGAAGGGGATCAAACATGTTTTTAAAAATGAAAGAAACTTCAGATTTCATACTATTATATCAATAATAGTTTTAATTTTAGCTATATACTTGGAGTGTGATTTAATTGAATTAGCACTTTTGATAATAGTTATATCAATAGTGCTTGTGTCAGAAATGGTTAATAGTGCGATTGAATACACTTGGGATAAGCTGGAGCCAAACCATCATCCCGTGGTTGGAATAATCAAGGATGCTATGGCTGGTTCAGTTTTGATTGCCTCTGTCTCTGCTGTTCTTGTTGCAGTAATAATTATATTTAGACATTTAATTTAAAACATGAATTCACCCTTACTTTTGCTAGCTACCAAATTAGATTTGAATGTAATTCATTTCTTTCAAACCTCAACCAGTGATTTTGGCATTAAGTTGGCAATTGTTGTAAGTAACATAGGTAGCCCCCAATCTTTTTTGCTGCTAACAATTGCTACGGCGATGTTGTTTTGGCTTTATAAAAAACCATACTATCTAGTACAGTTTCTTGTCACCCTAGGTGCTGGTGGGCTAACTGTCTATGTCATGAAGCGTTTAATAGCAAGACCAAGGCCGGTAGAAGCATTAATAGATATTAGCGGATATTCCTTTCCGAGTGGGCATGCAACTATCGCAACATTATTCTGCTGTTTAATTATGTTTGCATATAAGGACCATATTAAGAATTTATTTACGAGACTGTTGTTTATAATTATTTTGGCTTCGATCGCGTTGGCCATATCCTTTAGCCGAGTCTACTTGTCTGTTCATTATTTGAGTGATGTCGTTGTTGGTATTCTTGTTGGACTTCTAATTGCTTCAATCTCCGTATTTGTTTTTGAGAACTTCTTTAAAAAAGAAGAGTTGAAGTAATAGCGATTTTGAAGACGATTCAGCAGACGATTCAGCAGACGATTCAGCAGAATCGCCTACTGGGATCGCCACGGGGCTCGCCTACTGGGTGATTTAGCAAAATCGCCCACCGAATGATACAATGCCTCTATGAATATATTCCACGCAATAATTTTGGGTATAGTTGAAGGTATTACAGAGTTTCTACCAATATCCTCAACAGGGCACATGATATTGGCTTCCAAGCTACTTGGAATACCAGAAACAGACTTTCTAAAGACATTTGAGATTTTTATTCAATTGGGTGCAATACTTGCTGTGGTTGTTTTGTATTTCAGAAGACTCATCACATCACGAGATACTATTAAAAAAGTGATAGTTGCTTTTATTCCAACAGCTATTTTAGGATTAATCTTCCATGATTTTGTTAAAAAATATTTACTCGCCAGCCCTTTGGTTGTTTCAATATCTTTAATTGTTGGAGGTATATTGATTATTTGGTTTGAAAAACAAAACTCAAAAAGACATTCTAAATTAAGTATAAAGAACGGCAGTTCTAATGATTTAGACATTAGTTATATTCAAGCAATTAAAATTGGTTTTTATCAGTCTATTGCCATGATTCCTGGAGTATCAAGATCAGCTGCAACAATTATCGGTGGACAAATTTCTGGAATTTCTAGGATGGAGATTGTCGAGTTTTCTTTTTTGCTCGCTATCCCAACAATGTTTGCCGCTTCTGTCTTGGATCTATATAAAGGAGTGGGGGAGATTGGTCAAAATGAAATTGTGCTTTTGTCAGTAGGTTTTGTTACAGCGTTTATTGTGGCGATTATTGCCATCAAGAGTTTTATAAATTTTATTCAAAAACATACCTTTGTAAGTTTTGCGGTTTATAGGATTATCATTGGTGTGCTATTCCTCGGTCTACTATTTTGGTCTTAATCCGCAACCACCCTCTAGGATGTATCTTGGAATGATTTACTAAACATATCAATTTAAATAAATTTCTAAAATGATTTTACTAAAAGGAACACAAATAAGAGATAGTAAGAGAGAAAATCTTCGCTCTAAAATTAATGAGATAAAAGAAAAAGAGGGAGATAGGTTCATTCCTCCAACTCTAGTTATATTTCAAATTGGAGATAACGCATCTTCCTCAGTTTACATTGGGCAAAAAAAGAGGTTTGCAGAGTATGTTGGTGCAGAGGTTCTGCACATTGCGCTACCTGAACATGTGAGTGAATTTGATGTCATTGCCGAGATTCAAAATTATAATATGGATGATTCAGTTCATGGAATAATTGTTCAGTTGCCACTACCAAGACATTTGTCAGTTCACAACATTACAAATTCTATTGACTATAGGAAGGATGTTGATGGATTGAGCGGTGTTAGCTTAGGTCTGCTGGTTCAGAGAAATTTTAAGCTAGACGAGGACGCAGGAATCGCGGATGGAAGAGAGGGGAATTTGGAAATGGATAAGTTTAAAACACACCCTTTCAAGGGTTTTATCCCAGCCACAGCCAAAGGCATACTCAGCATGCTTCTAGAATACAATATTGAGCTTGAAGGTAAAAAAGTTTGTATTATTGGCCGTTCCGTCTTGGTCGGAAAGCCTACAGCGCTTTTAATGCTTGCCAAGAACGCGACGGTGACAATTTGTCATTCTAAAACTATCAATTTAAAGGAGATTACCAAACAATCAGATATTTTAATATCAGCAATTGGAAAGCCGGGTTTTATCAATAAAACATTTGTTTCAGAGAATCAAATTCTAATTGATGTTGGAATCACATCTATTGATACAAAGACAGGAGATGGAGAAAATGTTAGAAAAGTTTGTGGTGATTTTGAATATGAAGAGGTTTCAAAAGTGGTTTATGCAATAACTCCAGTGCCCGGTGGAGTTGGGCCGCTCACTGTTACATCTCTTTTTGAAAATTTATTTGAATCTTTTTGCAATTCTCTGCTATAATGTATGCATGGCAATCAATAAAGATATTTCAAAAACTAATGGACTGAAAAAAATTCTAGAATTAAATTCATTATTAAAAATTGTTTCGATTTTATTAATATTATCATTGACGATTCTTGCGGTTTCAAATATTGGAGAAAGGAAGGGCGGAAAGGCCCTAGATCAACAGGATGTCATTGTAGTTTCTGGACACGGTGAGATAAATGTTAAACCTGATACTACAAAATTTACAATTTCGGTAACAGAAACAGGCAGAGACATTAAATCTTCTCAAGACGCAGCGACAAATAAAATTAACGCTGCCATTGTTATTTTAAAACAAAACGGTGTTTTGGATAAAAACATTAAAACATTAAACTTTAATACATACCCAAAATATAGTTCGAGAACTTCTTCTTGCGCTACAGAGAAAGTATCTGTTGTTAAAAGTAAAGCAACATCCACTGCGGTGAAGACCCCCGTTGTTAAGGGGGTTGCATCGTCAACAAAGACTGTGCTGGGTATTACTTCCGTTGCTAGTGTTAATAGTTCTGTAGGTTCAGTCATTCCTCCTTGTGTGGATAAAACTACAGAGATTGTAGGTTATGAGACAAACCAATCAATAGAAGTAAAGATTACTGATATAAGTAAGAATCCAGATTTGGCAGGAACCTTAGTTACGATGGTTGGAAATGTTGGAGTTACTGTAGGTGAGCTTACAAACTTTGTGGACAATATGGATAAGGCTAAGCAAACCGCCAGAGATCAGGCGATACAAAAAGCTAAAATTCAGGCACAGGGTATTGCTCAAGCGCTAGGCATTAAGTTAGGTAAAATTACATCTTTTTCTGAAAATTCAAATGGTGGATATCCATATCCTATGATGATGAGCTCAAAAATGACAGATTCCGCTGAGTCTGCGGTTGCCAATCTGCCGGTGGGGGAGAATAAGATTACATCGGATGTGAATATTACTTATAGTATAAGATAGAGCTTGGCGATAGCGGTTTTATAGAATTATATAGTTAGATTCCTCCGATTTTAAAAACAACGAAGGCCTTAATTCCAAGGTCTTTTTGTTTACCTATATAAAAAGCGCCCCCGCCGGTTGGCGGGGGGGGGTAGGTGTCTGTGTCACTTGTTTGGCGTGGAGTTATTTGGGTATGTGAGTTTCATCGTCCGCTAGGAAGGGGATGGCGGTACTCAGTGGCCCCATTCCTGCAAACGCCATGAATTCACGAATCAGGTACCAAATAGTCCATCCCGAAGAACTGAAGATTCTATCCCTGCGATGGTAAATGAAGAATACGAGAATTCCCCAGATCACCCAAACCAGGAGAAATAAAATGCACACCTGGAATTGTTGGTTTGTGGCGATGTAATTAGCTATTTTTGCAATTTGCATGATTTTGTAATGTGGTTTACTGCACTTTCAATCTCCTAATGTTCCAAACCTGGTGGGCTGGTAGGGGGCTGATTAATACAGTAAAACAAATATGGGAGCTGAATCTGTATAACAGTATGCCACGTTCATGGAAAAAGTCAAAAGATTGACATTTAACTCTTTAAACTATATACTTCTAAACGTTAAAATAACATCTAGAGCGCCCGAAAGGGTGTTTTAAAATACCAAAATATATGTCAATAAAACAATATATAAGTGAAACAAAATCAGAAATGAAGCACGTAAGCTGGCCAACAAGAAAACAAACTATTGTTTATACAACACTAGTTATTGTTGTTTCAATCGTTGTGGCCTTGTATGTTTCTGGTCTTGATACCATTTTTACAGGCTTGTTCAAAAGTCTTATATTACGTTAATTTTAAAAGCTAATTTTTAAATAACCATGTCAAAACAAGAACAAGGAGAGAGAAATTGGTATGCAATTCACACATATGCAGGATATGAAAACGCCGTTATGAGAAATCTCAAACAGCGTATTGAGTCACTGTGTATGGATGATCGTATATTCAATGTAATCGTTCCTACAGAAAAGAAGATCAAAATTAAGGGAAGTAAAAGAATAGAGGAGGATGAAAAGATTTATCCAGGGTACATCCTAGTCGATATGATTGTGAACGATGATACATGGTACATGGTTAGAAATACCCCCAGAGTTACCGGTTTTGTTGGTTCTGGTACAACTCCTGTTCCTCTTGAAAAGAAGGAGGTTGAGGAATTATTCAGAAGAATGTCTAGCGATAACATAAAACACACCATTAATCTAAACATCGGTGACCTTGTAAAGGTGGCAGATGGTCCATTTAAGGACTTGGAAGGTAAGGTTTCAGAGGTTGATACAGATAGAGGAAAGGTTAGGGTCCTTGTATCAATGTTCGGTCGTGAGACACCTGTTGAGCTGGACTTCTTGCAAGTTAAGCCAATATAAGGTATTTTATAAGAACTTTGGCCAGATACGCCTGCGCTTCTCTCGCGGATTGTGGCCATAAATAAAGAAAAACAATTAATATATATTTATGGCAAAAAAAATAATCAAATCATTAAAATTACAAATTCCTGCTGGAAAGGCAAATCCTGCTCCACCGGTAGGTCCTGCACTTGGTCAAGCTGGTGTTAACATTGGAGAATTCGTAAAGAGATTCAACGATGCAACAGCTCCTATGGCAGGTGATATTATCCCTGTTGTTATCTCAGTCTTTGAGGACAGAACTTTTGATTTTGTTCTTAAGACTCCTCCTGCAGCTTCACTTGTTCTTAAGGCAATTGGAGTGGAGAAGGGATCAGGTCACCCAAATACAAAGAAAGTTGGAAAGATCACAAAAGCTCAAGTTAAGGCAATTGCTGAGAGAAAGATGCCTGACTTAAACTCAAAGGATATTGAAGGAGCAATGAAGATGATAGAAGGAACATGTGCTTCGCTTGGGATTGACGTTGTAGCATAATCTGGTAAAATCTAGAATAAGACCCGCAAAGGTCGAAGAACGAAACCTCATGGATAAACCGTGAGGTTTTGTTTTGCTTGTTACCTTATTGAGAGTTCAAACCTGTGGTACACTTTCAATATGAAAATTGTATTTAGTGGTGGCCATCACAATGCAGCGCTTGAAGTTGCGAAAAATATCAAAATATCGAGACCAGAAATCAAGATTATTTGGTATGGACATAAGCACACCACCTTATCAGACAACTCTCTATCCGCTGAATACAAAGAGGTTACTTCAGCTGGAATCACATTTCGCAACATCAATGCTGGAAAGGTATACAAAACATATAACATTAAACATTGGATACGATTGCCTCTCGGGTTCTTTCAATCGCTTTGGTATTTAATGAAAGATAGACCGTGCCTGATTGTGAGCTTTGGAGGATATCTCGCTGTGCCGATTGTGTTGGCAGGCCGGTTGCAGGGAATCCCTTCAGTAACTCACGAGCAGACATGCGTCGCCGGCTTGGCAAATAGATTTATTGCCAAGTTTGCAAAGAAGGTATTTATTACATGGCCAAACTCAGAAGTATATTTTAATAAAAAGAAAACAATCATTACAGGCTTACCGCTGCGCACAGCCATCTTCAGTGCCAACCCAAAAGAGTTTGCATTTGACAATTCTTTGCCGACAATTTATGTCACAGGAGGAAAACAAGGAAGTCATGTTATAAACATGGCGGTCAAAGACGCGCTACCCCAAATTATAAAAATCGCAAACGTTATACATCAGACGGGGTCATCTACGGAATATAATGATTTCCAAGCTCTTGAGGAAGTAAGAGGTAGTCTCGCGCAAGACCTTAAAAAAAGATATATATTGAGACAGTATGTTTTTGAAGATGAAATAGGCTCCGTTTTTAGCAAGGCAGACATTATTGTATCGCGGTCAGGAGCACACATGATTTACGAACTTATCGCTCTAAAGAAACCAGCTTTATTAATACCCATACCATGGTCTTCGCATAACGAGCAGTACAAGAATGCGGAGATGTTAAAAAGAGAGGGTGGTGCTGATATTCTTGAGCAAACAAATCTTTCAAGCTCAACTTTGTATGAGTATTTAACAAAAATGATCGGACAGGCAGGTAAGTATAAAAGCTCAGCTGAAAAAAATACGAAAATTATTAAACTTGACGCACTGGATATAATCACTCGGGAAATATTAAAATTAGTGTAACTTTTGTTTGTAATTGGTATTTTTATTTCTACACAATTGAATTTTGAACTCCCTAAAGGGGACTGCTATTTGTATTCAATCGCTACGCTCTCGATCCAGCAGGATCGCCTACTGGGTGAACAAATAGGGAGCATCGTCCCAAGTTCGGAGTTGATATTGTGATTCTCCAATTGCATGATAATATAGCAAATATGAATAAAGCTATAACTGAAGCAATAATAAAGGCGGTGGAAGACTCAACTCTTTCTGGTTTTTTGGTTGGTAAAAATCTACTAGATAGACCGGGGGATTTATCTCATGGAGATTACTCTACAAATATTGCCATGATTCTCGCTCCAAAACTTGGTGTTAAGCCAATAGAATTGGCGAATCAGATTTTACAAAAACTTCAGGTGTCTATTTCTGAGGGGGCTTTGGAAGGGGTGAAAAAAGTGGAAGTTGCAGGTCCGGGATTTATTAACTTCTATTTGACGGAAGGTGTTGGTTTGGAATTGATAAAGGGGATTTTGGATGAGTCTAAGGGGGGAGCGGGTGGTGATAATTATGGAAAATCAAACTTGCACAATGGTAAGAAAATGATTTACGAGTATACAGATCCAAATCCATTTAAACAATTTCATATTGGTCACCTTATGTCCAACGCCATCGGAGAGTCGTTAGCAAGACTCGGAGAATGGTCTGGGGGAAATGTTAAAAGATATTGTTATCAGGGTGATGTTGGTAGGCACGTTGCGTTTACCTTCTATGGTTTTGATTTGCTTAAAAATGAAGAGGGGGTGGAGTGGCCAAGTGATTCAATACCGCTTAGCGACAAGGTTGCTTTTTTGGGTAAAATATACGCAAAAGGCGCAACTCACTTCAAAGATCACCCGGAGGATGAATCTATCGTGCAAGAAATAAATAAAAAAGTTTACGATAAGTCTGATGCCGAAATGAATGTTCTGTATGACCTAGGAAAAAGGTGGAGCATGGATCATTTTGAGGAAATCTATAAGACGCTAGGAACAAAGTTTGATGAATATTTCTTCGAGAGCGATAGCTCTGTAGTTGGCTTGGAAGAAGTTCAAAAAGGATTGAAGAGCGGAATCTTTGAAGAAAGTGAAGGAGCTGTAATTTTTAAGGGAGAAAATTATGGATTAAATACCCGTGTCTTTATAAACAAGTTTGGGCTACCAACTTATGAGGCAAAGGAAATTGGTTTGGCACTCCTTAAATACAATAAGGACCCCTATGATATTTCTTATACAATTACTGCAAACGAGCAGGACAATGTCTTGGCAGTTTCTTATAAAGCAATTGAACAAATATATCCAGAGATTGCAAAAAAGAATTTTCATCTTTCACACGGGATGTTGAGGCTTACAACAGGCAAGATGGGATCAAGAACTGGAAATGTTATCACGGGAGAATCAATGTTGCATGATATGACGGAGATGGCGCTAGAAAAAATGAAAGAGAGGGATATACCTGAAGAAGAAAGGAAAGAGATTGCCGAACAAATTGCGGTTGCTGCAATCAAATATACAATTCTAAGACAAACAATTGGAAAGGATATAGTATTTGATCCACAAAAGTCATTATCTTTTGAGGGGGACTCTGGTCCGTACCTGCAATATTCCTGCGTGCGTGCAAAATCTGTATTAGATAAGGCGGAGAAGCAGGGGGTTGTGGTTAATGCCGGGGGTCTTAATATTCAGGATTTGAATAATGCAGACAACTCAGATGGACCAAAAATCTGCCAATTAGATTGGGCTGGGGGGAAGCTAGAAAAGGTGCTTGTTAGATTTCCTGAAGTACTTTTGCGAGCTGAAAATGAACATGCTCCACATTATGTGGGTCAATATCTATTGGACGTTGCTTCAGAATTTAACTCCTTTTATGCAAATACTCAGATTCTTGTAGAGGGTGATGCGTTGACTCCTTATAAGTTGACGATAACTAAGGCGGTGTTGATTGTTTTGACTAATGGGCTTAATGTTTTGGGGATTAAGGTGCCAAGTAGGATGTAGTTGTTGCTTTAGGGGCGCACGCTTCAGATTTTAGCCTTTTGTGTTATAATCTCACCATGACCGATGAAGTCCAAAACATAAAAGATAAAATAACCCCAATTCTTAAGGAGCAGGAGTTTGTTTTGCGCGCTTCTTTGTTTGGTAGTTTTGCTAGAGGGGATAATAACACAGAAAGTGACGTAGATATTTTGATTAAAATATCTAAGCCTATAGATCTATTAGATTTCTTTGATTTGAGAGAAAAGTTAGAAGAGGTTTTATCTAAAAAGGTTGATTTGGTGTCAGAGGACGCTGTAGTTTCTCATTTTCATGATTATATTTATAAAGATCTTATTCAACTATATCAAGATGAAAAACAAGGATAATCTAGCTTATTTAAAACTTATCTTAGGGGCAATGAATAAAATAGGTCTATATATTGATGGTTTAGATTATGATTCGTTTTCCATTGATTCAAAAACTCAAAGCGCCGTACTTATGCAATTGCAAATAATTGGAGAATTAGCAAAAAGAATTCCGGAAAACGTTTTGTCTGAAATTGAAATACCTTGGAAGAAGATAATGGGATTAAGAGATATAGTTTCTCATGACTATTTCAGTCTAGATATTAAAATGGTCTGGCAAACCATCAACGGCAGTATCTATGATGCCCAAAACAAAATTGGTTTATATTTGCAGGCTCTCAGGTAACAAAACTCTTTTTTTATGCTAGTATGTTTTCATGACTTCAAAACAAAATGATTTGGCCGAAGATAAAGGTCAAAACGGGGTAGGGCTACCCGTTCAAACTAAGCCTGAGACTAATAAAAAAGCTGGTGTCACAAATTCCGCAAACGTTACAAATACAATGGGTGCCACAGATACTGTGGTTAGTGCAATTTCAACAAAAGAAAAGGCTGTACTCAAATTCTGGAATGAAAATCAGATTTTTGAAAAAACTCTTAAAAAAGATTCACCACTTGGAAACTTTGTGTTCTATGATGGACCGCCCTATGCTACCGGGCTTCCTCACTATGGGCATATTTTGCCCAGCTCCCTAAAAGACCTCATCCCAAGATATAAAACCATGCGTGGATTTCATGTTGATAGAAAATGGGGCTGGGATTGTCACGGTTTGCCTATCGAAAACTTAATTGAAAAAAAGTTGGGGCTAAAAGATAAAAAGGCTATTGAAGAATACGGTATCGATAAATTCAACAATGCCGCAAGAGAAAGTGTTTTGGTTTATGCCGATGAGTGGAAGGAGAGGATTCAGAGGATTGGTAGGTGGGCAAACATGGATAATGATTATAGAACGATGGATGCAAGCTACACAGAATCTGTTTGGTGGTCATTTAGAGAATTGGATAAAAAAGGCTTGGTGTTTGAAGATTATAAGGTAATGCAGGTGTGTCCGCGATGTGGAACGCCACTTTCAAACTTTGAGGTCGCTCAAGGTTATAAAGATATTGCGGATATTTCTGTTTATGCTAAGTTTGAAATCAAAAATGAGTCAATCAATATTGTAAAGTCTTTCTATAATCTAGGTGCTGGTTCAGGTGCTGGCGGAGAAGCTGGTGGAAATTCCAACTCAAAAACATCTTTTGTTGCTTGGACAACAACTCCATGGACTCTTCCTGGAAACGTTGCGCTTGCAGTAAATCCTGAATTAAATTACGTTTGTGTTTCTGTTAAAGCGCCGGGAGATGCGGGCGGTGAAGAGGGCGCAGAGAATCATATTTTTGCGGAAAGCCTTTTTGAATCACTAAAGAGCAAGAAAGTAATTCCCGAAGACTCTGTGGTACTTCCATTGCTAGATTCTAACAAACCACTGACCGGAAAGGATTTGGTTGGCATTTCATATGAGCCTGTTTTTGACTACTACAAAAAAGAGGGAACATTGGAGACCTCGGAGAAAAATAGAGAAAATATTTGGAAGGTATATGACGCTCCTTTTGTTACAGCAGAAGACGGAACGGGAATCGTTCACATTGCACCCGCGTATGGTGATGATGACATGAAGCTTTCTAAAACTAATAATCTTCCTGTTATAAAACATGTTGGTTTTGATGGTTGTTTTGTTGATTTAATAACTGAAATGAGGGGTAAGCCTGCAAAACCAAAAGAGGATCATCAAAGCGCTGATGTTGAAATAATTAAAATTCTAGCTGGCAAAAATGTTCTCCTAGCGAAGGAAAAAATGATTCACTCGTATCCACACTGTTGGAGATGTGAGACCCCGCTTATAAACTTTGCAACAACAAGTTTGTTTGTGAGAACAACATCGTTAAAAAATGAACTAATTGAAGAGAATAAAAAAATAAACTGGGTTCCAAAAGAAATTGGCTCTGGACGTTTTGGTGAGTGGCTTGAAAACATCAGAGACTGGGCAATTTCAAGAACAAGATATTGGGGGGCTCCTGTTCCAATGTGGAAATCTGAAAGTGGAAAAACTGAAATAATTGGATCTTTTGCTGAACTAAAGGAAAAAATTAGGCTAAGTTCAAATAATAATAAATTTGTTTTAATGCGTCACGGTGAGGCTGAATCAAATGTGAAAGACGTTATTAATTCTCATGATTTAAACCTCTATGGCTTAACAGAAAAGGGAATTGCTCAGGTTAAGGAATCTGCTGAAAAGTTAAAGATAAGTGGAGCAATCGAGGGTGCTCCCGCCGGCACCGCCAACCGTCCAGTAACCAAAATCTATGCTTCTGATTTCAGAAGAACAAAAGAAACAGCAAAGATTGTTGCAGAAATACTTGGATTAGATGAATCGAAAATAATTTATGACGCACGCCTTAGGGAAAACAATGCAGGAGAGTTAGAAGGGCAGTCTTGGAGCGAAAGACTAAAAACATTTAAAAGCGAAGAAGACAGAATCTTCTTGGCTCCAAAGGGTGGGGAGTCTTCTTTTGATGTGAAAAAGAGAGTTGCTGAGGCGTTGTACGAAATAGACTCATCTAATAAAGATGAAAACGTTTTGATCGTTGCTCATGGTTTACCAATCAGAATGATGAGTGAGGTCGCAAACGGTAGAACTACAAGAGACATGATTAGAAGTGGCTGGAATGACATCTCTGACCCAACAGGCTCTCTTCACTATATTGATTTTGTACAATGGCCACATACTGAAAATTTTGAACTAGATATTCATCGCCCATTAATTGATACTGTTACTTGGAAAAATGAAGACGGAGAGACGATGAAAAGAATTCCTGACGTCTTTGATGTTTGGTATGACTCTGGCGCGATGCCATTTGCATCACAGCATTATCCATTTGAAAACAAAGAGGAGTTTGAAAAGAGGGGTAGTAAGCTATTCCCAGCTGATTTTATTGCTGAAGGATTGGATCAAACTAGAGGTTGGTTTTATTCACTACTTTGCCTTGGAGTGAGTTTGTTTGGCAAATCTCCATTCAAGAACGTTTCTGTAAATGGTTTGATTTTGGCAGAAGATGGAAGAAAGATGGCAAAGAGTTTGAATAACTATCCAGAGCTTATGGGAGTAGTGGAGAAGTATGGTGCGGATTCACTAAGATATTTTCTGGTTACTTCCCCTGCGGTAACAGCCGAGGAGGTGTCATTCTCTGAAAAGTCATTAGATGAGATAAATAAAAAGATATTCAATAGACTGGATAATGTTTATACATTCTACAAAACTTATTCCGATATGTTTGGGGAGGATTCCACGCACAGCTTCTGCTCATTAAAATCAGAGAATATTTTAGACAAGTGGATTTGGGCAAGACTTAAAAAACTAAATTCTGATATGACTAGAGATTTGGATACCTATATGATTGCAAGAGCAGTTCGTCCAATTGCTTCTTTTGTTGATGATCTTTCTACTTGGTATTTGAGAAGGTCACGTGATAGATTTAAGGGAGAAAATATTGTCGATAGAAATTTTGCCATCTCAACACTTCGTTCTGTGTTGTTGAATTTCTCCAAAATAATTGCACCAACCATTCCTTTTTCAGCAGAAGATTTATATCAGAAGGTTAAACTTGCATGTGACGATGTGCCCTTGGGATCTCAAAATAAAGAGAATTCAAAACTCAGTGTGCATTTAGAGGGGTGGCCAGATCTTGGAATGCTAACTGAAAAGGAAGAAATAATTCTCTCTAACATGGAGTCTGCAAGAGATTTGGTTGAAACAGGATTGTCTCTGCGCGCCAAGTCAGGATTGAAGGTAAGGCAACCACTCGCTTCTTTTATCTACACAAACAAAGAAGGAAAGGAGTTAGGTGGTGAAATAGAAGAAATAATTAAGGATGAATTAAATGTAAAGAATGTTGCAATTGGTAATGAAATAATTCTGGACACTGTTTTAACAGAAGACCTTAAGGAAGAGGGAATGTCTCGAGATTTAATCAGGGCTATTCAAGAAGCAAGAAAGGCCTTTGGTTTTTCACCACAGGATAAAATAATCCTGCAAATTGAGGATTCTATTGTGGGTAAGATGCTCTTGGATAAATATAAAACTTCAATCGCTAAAACTGTATTGGCTGAAAGTCTAACCATAGAAGATTTTGAGGGAGGTGAGGCAGTATCTATTGGTGATCAAGAAATCAGATTTATAATTCAACCATCTGCCTCAGTTCAAAAGTAATCTTAAATTGTCAAAGCACCATAAATTAAATAAATAAATGTGTCTTACAGAATCTATCACACTGAAGGTTATATTATAGACAGCTCCGCTTCTGGAGAGTCTAACAAAATATTCACAATTCTTACACATGAGTTGGGTACTATTATTGCGACAGCCCAGGGTGTTCGTAAATTACAGTCAAAACTAAGATACAGTTTGCAAGATTTGACGTTTGCCAAATTTGCTCTGGTTAGGGGTAAAGAGATATGGAGAATTACGGGGGCGGAGAAGATTATAAACATTTACGATAAAAAAATTCCGGTTCAGATCAAACAATCTCTGGCTAGGGTCCTAACATTCATCAAAAGACTCTCTCCAGGGGAAGCATTGAACAAAAAAGTCTTTGAGGAGTTTTCTTCATTGAACGATGTTTTAACTTCGTCAAAAATAATAAGGGACCATAATGATTTAATTGCAATTGAAAATCTTGCCTATCTTAGAATTGCCCACCATTTTGGCTATGGAACACCAAGCGAGAAGTTGAAAGAAATTGTATATTCTTCAAGTTGGGATATTAAGACAAGGGATTTGAGTGTTGATTTAATTGAGGAATCAAAAAGAGAGGTGGTGTTAGTTCTGTCTGAAGCTCAATTGTAATGTACGGCGGGCGGAATGCTCTGTAGTTATTTATCCCCAATTGTTTAATCGTGCAATTCAGCAAAATCATGCAAAGGGTGATATAATTTATCGCATGAATGCTAACGATGAAGGAAAAATAGAAGAGTTAAAAAAGAAGCTTTATTCTCATGGTGATAACCTACCAAGGATGAAGCATGTCAAAATGCACCCTCACCATATTGATGTAGATAGGGATTGGGAGGAACAAGATAAGACAGAAGAGGCGAAGATAGAAGAAAAAAATGAAACTGCCGCGACTGTTGTTAAAATAAAAGCAGGATCTGATGATGCGTCCAAAATCTATTCTTTCTTAAGGGGCCTGACTGTGTTTTCCGTCGTCTTTCTGTTGGTTGCTATGGCTGTTGCCTATTACTACTTCAAAGTAAATCCAAATATAGTTTCTGGTGCTAATATTGAGTTGAATATTTCTGGCCCTATCATCATTTCAGCAGGGCAAGAGTTGTCACTGGATGTAAATATCTTCAATAATAATAGCGATGCGCTTGAGGCGGTGGACTTAATTATGACTTACCCTGATGGCACAAGGCGTGCCGATGATAAGGTGACCAGTTTAATAACGGATAGAATTCCCGTAGGGGACATACCAGCTGGTGGAACACAGAGAATAAATGTTAAGTCTATTATATTGGGGGAAGAGGGGTCAACAAAAGATATTCGTGTGGCAATAGAGTATAAACTTCCTGGGACAAATAGTCTTTTTGTAAAAGAAAAAGTTTATCCAATGGGTATTGGTACCGGCCCAGTTTCTATTACTGTTGATTCTGTTAATGAAATTACTCCAGAGCAGGATACAAAGTTTGTTGTGTCAGTTAAATCAAATTCAGAAGACGTGATTAAGGGTGTTGTACTAAATGCTGAATATCCTTTTGGTTATAATTTTATTTCTGCTGATCCTGCTCCATCGTTATCTAATAATAACTGGAGATTAGGGGATATCGCTCCGGGAGAGACAAAAAAGATAGAAATTAATGCAAAGATTTTTGGCCAAGCAAAACAAGAGCGAACCATTAGATTCTTTGCGGGAACCGCACAGAGTAAAAACCCAAATGAAATTGATACAACCTTCGCTTCATTTGCTCAAACTGTAAAGTTGAAAGCTCCATTCCTAGGTGCTGATGTTGCGATAAATGGAAGTGGTGACGAGATAATTGTTGCAAATAGTGGGCAACTTATTCAAGGGGAAGTTTTGTGGAAGAACAATTTAGACGTTTCAATTCACGATGTTTCAATTGAGGGAAAACTGGCTGGCATTGCAGTTGATAGAAATAGCGTCACCGCTCCTAACGGATTTTACAAATCAGATGACGATACTTTATATTGGGAAAAAAGTAATGATCCACAAATGGAAGATGTTGCTCCAGGTGAAAATGGAATCTCTCGTTTTAATATGAAGGTTTTTGATTTGACGAAGGACCTGGCGTCCAATTTAAGAAGACCAGAGGTGACGCTCAACTTTACTGTTAAGGGAAATAGATTAAACGAAAACAAAGTCTCAGAAGAGGTTACATCACAGTCGTCTCGTAAGATTAGAATAGTTAGTGACCTTGGCTTGGAGACTAAGTTGCTTTACAATGACGGTGCTTTTGAAAACACTGGTCCAATGCCAGCCAAGGTTGATAACAAGACAACTTATACTGTAAACGTAAAAATTAGTAATTCTTACAACAGCGTAAGAGGTTTGGTATATATTGCAAAATTACCTATTTATGTTAAGTGGCTTGGAAAGGTTTCGCCTTCTACTGCGAGTTCAACTGTTGTATATGATGCGGAAGATAGAACTATAACCTGGAAAGCGGGAGATGTCGCACCAGGAACTGGTTATATTTCTAACCCAAAAGAGATGTCATATCAGTTAGAATTTATGCCAAGTCTTTCTCAAGTTAATCAGTCTCCAATTATTGTTAGTGCACAAAAGATTGCTGGAACAGACAGTTTTACAAACACCGTGGTTAGCGCGAATGGTTATTCAATGAATACTCAAATTAGATTTGATTCAAAGTATGACATGAGTTTGGATAGGGTGGGGAGGTAGGTGGGGCTATATTCTGTGTACACATTACCTGTACCCGTGAATCCAAAAACTCCCTAACCCTGCGATAAAGCCATAATTTGGTAAGATACCAACACTCTCATGTAATGTATAAGATACCCACCCAT
>CAJBHC010000081.1 GCA_903952785.1 uncultured bacterium
ACCAGAAGAGGAGTGAGATGTTGGAGTAGCAACCGTGGTGACCGTTTGTGGGGCTACTACAGGAGAATCTCTTGTTACAACAATTGTATATGTCTTTGTAGTTGAAGCGTCTTGTGCAAGAGTCACTGTCAAAATAGTGTTAGCACCAACATTTAGAGTAATTGGACTTGAGGCTGAGCCGCTTGTTACTAGTGTTCCATTAACTGTAATAGTGGAGCTGGCTTGATTAGCTGTTGGGGTGACAGTCAAATTTGCAACATCGTTTGCGACGCTGGCAGTATAGGATAATGTGCTTGAGGCAAATGTTGGGCTTAGGGTTCCTTGGCTAATTGTGAGACCTGAAAGCGCAGCATCGTTAAATTGTTCTATGTCAAAAGTATGAGTAGAATATGTTCCTGTGTAGGTGAAAACAATTTCACCTGAAGAGCTGGATAAACAAATTCCATTTGTGCAATTGTCTCCCGTAATGTTTTGTCCTACAACATCATCTAGTTTAACTGCATAGTATTTGTTGGCGATTAGGTCTCCTATTGTGTGGAGAGTATTGGTTAAACCTGCAATAGAGTTAGACTCAGTCCATGTTTTGTGGGTGGCTGTCCAGTTTGTGATGCTGGTAACATCAAGATAAGCTGGTCTGGTGGAAGTCGCATCATAAACTGTGTAGCTCCCACCTGCTGGAGATACCTTCAGTTTAGCTGGAATACTGTTTGTTGTTCCAAGGTCTATAAACTTTCCATCGGCATAGATTCTAGCTCCCGCTCCTATGTCTATTGTATCTGGAGTTGCTAGAGTTAAATCGTGTGATGGTTGATATTCATACGCTCCGATGTCTGGGGTTCCGTAGATGGGGTTGCCAGCGTAGTCAGTGCTTAAACCAACATCAGTGCCAGCATTAATAGCGGAAGATGTTGATTGTAAAGAGAAATCAGTTCCAGCGTTAACAAATAATGGATTAGTTAAAATTCCATTTGTATTTGTGGGGCTAGCTCCAGAAAAATTAGCAGCGTTGTTATAAAAATCATTGTTTGATAGAATTACATTTCCGGCGACTGCTCCAGTAGAAAACAGGATGCCGTTACCCACATTTGAGACAATACTATTATAAAGATTAATTCTTCCAGTTCCAAAAGCTGCTAGGCCGTTGGTATTATTATAAAATACACTATTTCTTATTGTATTAACAGAACCAGCACGTGCAACAAAAGCATATTTTCCAGCTCTGATGTTGTTGTAGATAATTGAATGGTTAAGATTGACCCCACTGCCAGTTTCTACATCAACAACATGTTCAGTATTATTGTTATGAATACTAGCTCTAAAAATATTCGCCACAGTTGTACCCCGTAAATATACAGCAAGATTTGAAGCACCAGAAATCTCAATATCCGAGAAGTTTAAAATTCCTGTTGAATCTAATCTTAATCCATACGCGCCACCACTAATCGTAACATTTGTTACAACAATAGATTGATCATTATCGACTCTTATATTACTTGGATTATTAGAAAATGTTGAATTGCTAATTATATTTGTTCCACCAACCCCGCCTGTATCATAGAGTGTATAGAACCCATCTTGGGTATTATTAGAAGCAGTAACATCATCCATTATTATTGAACTACTGTAAATTTTATTTATACCAGACAGATTGCTATTGAAAGTTCCTGTGTGTATTTCAGCTGTGGTTGAATCATGCATTGAAAATCCATCATCAACATTGTTATTTCCCACAATATTGTAATAAGTTGCCGATGCAATACCCTCCATCTGAAATGCTTGATTACCACTATATGTAGACTCCACGTTTCTAACAACCACCCCAGTGCTAGTTCCTCTGATTTGCAAACCATCTGTGGTCGGGTGAGTCAAAATTAAATTCTGCACCTCTACATAATTAACACTATCTATATCAATGAGAGTACCAATGTCATCTACCCCATTTTCGTCACTGTCACCATGCAAGGTAATTGTATCTCCTGTTCTACCCCGTAAAATTAATGGATGCCCACTACTTCCCCCATCATTTGACCCCCAACTTACTGCCTCTCTGTATGTTTTTGCACCACCTTGGGTGTCTGCTCTAACTTCTACAATGTCGTCTGGACCCAAATCGTTCCCATTAAAAATACCTTGTATTGTTGTTGAATCACAACTTGATGAACAAACAGTATAGGTTGCCGCATTCACCCGCCCAGCTAGTCCAAAAAACAAAAAACCGAAACATAACAAAACTGCAACGGCTTTTAATGAAAAATTAAAATTTCTCGAGGGTTTATCTACTCTCTCTCTCTCTCTCTCTCGCATCCGAGTCCATAAGACTGAGCAGGTTTTTGGCTAATATAAGTTTTTTCATTCATTTAATTTGTAGTAATTGTTTATAATCAAATACTCTGTAATTCTACCA
The DNA here is from genome assembly GCA_903952785.1 of uncultured bacterium. Lineage (GTDB taxonomy): Bacteria > Patescibacteriota > Minisyncoccia > Phycocordibacterales > CAIZLB01 > CAIJKW01. The sequence goes on from CAJBHC010000081.1 coordinate 2,405, forward strand.
TTTTAATCTTGTTGGACGCAAATTTGCGCAAACCCACTACTTTGATCTGATGTATTTTCATAACCATTAAGAGATTTCTTAAAAGCATATTTGTTCTTTTTATAAGCTTTTATTTTAATCAACTTGTGTCAAAACTTCAGCGCCAGTCTCTGTTATCAAAATAGTATGTTCAGAGTGAGTGGCTCTTTTTCCATCAACAGTTCTGTATGTATAACCATCCTTATCAATCTTTACCTCTCCCTTTCCTTCTGCAATAATCGGCTCAATCGCAATAACCATTCCAGGCTTAAGTGTTACACCTTGACCCTTCATCCCAAAGTTTGGAATAAATGGATCTTCATGAACAGAATATCCAACACCATGCCCTCCAAATATTTCCACCACGTTAAAGCCATAAGTTTTTCTGTAGTATGCTAAAGTCTTTTCTACAACATGTCCAATATCCCCCGTTTTAATTCCCTTAGGATAATCTTTTGGCCAATTCTTTAGAGCCTCAACAACGGCAGAGAGACACACTTCCCCTGATTCCATCAACTTCATACCCTTAAGATCTACTTCCCCAACGGGCATTGTAATAGCAGCATCGACAAAGAGACCTCTATATATAATACCCATGTCCAATGTTAATACATCGCCCTCTTTTATAATGAAGGGCTTTTCATTAGGGATACCGTGCACCACAACGTCATTCACAGAGAGACACAGTGCCGCAGGATAGGGTCTATGGGCAATAGCTGGGGTATAACCCAAGAATGAGGGTGCAGCCCCCTCTTCTGTGGTTAAGTCTCTTGCTAGGTCCTCAAGCTCTCCTGATGACATCCCAATTCT
>CAJBHC010000082.1 GCA_903952785.1 uncultured bacterium
AAAAATGGGAACAGGGTTATACTCTAATCATGAGTCAGGGCAGGTTGTGTTGATTGCTGTAATTTTATCACTATCTGTTGCTGTCTTAATTTTGTTTGGCCTCTCTCTCCCTGTAGCGGATCAGATAAGAAACGCTGGGGACTATCTTTCATCAAAGCAAACATTGATTAACTCTGAATCGTTGAATGATGAAGTCTTATATAGGTTAAATAATGGCAAAAATATGCCGGCAGTTTTGAATATGTCAGTTGTGGGTGAGAGCTCATATTCAGTGATCGCAGAATGGAATGCAAACACAAAACAGGTTGTTTCAAATAGTGATTACAGAGGCTTTACAAGAAAAATAGAAGCTGTGTTTACTGCAAACAGAACTATTATTTTTGACTTTGGTGTTTGGCTTGGTAGCGGGGGCCTTAGAATGGAAAATAGTTCACGAATAGATGGAAATGTCTTCTCTGTGGGTAATGTTTTGCGCCTGGGATCTTCATCGGTTGGGGGGCAACTATCAACTTCTACTTCACCTGTTAATTTACCAATGTCTGACAATGATATTGATAATTGGAAAATTCAGGCAAGTTCAGGAAAGATAATTAATGGCAATGTAACCATTACCAACAGTTCAGCAACAACGACGGCCGGGGCACTTAAGATAGTTGGAAATCTAACCATTTCTAACAGTAGTGTAATGACTTTAAATGGCCCTCTTTACGTAACCGGTAACTTGGTCTTGGATAATTCAGCAAAAATACAACTTAGTCCAAGCTACGGAAATAAATCAGAGACCGTGGTTGTTAATGGTATAATCAATTTGGGAAATAGTACTTATTTTGGTGGTAGTGGTCAGCATGGAAGTACTATAATATTAGCAACGCAAAGTACTAGTGGGTGCTCAAATACTAGCTGTACTGGCGGTACACCAGCAATTAGCTTAAGCAACTCAGCGGAAGCAAATGCTATTCTTGTTGCACCTCATGGAGCAGTATACTTATCAAATAGTGCTCAAACAAAAAGTGTTTTTGCAAATTACTTGCATATGTCAAACAGTGCCCATGTTGAGTATGATCCATATATTGTTAATACTAACTTTAAGACAAGCACTACCACCACCTCTTGGAGCATTAGTAGTTTAAAAGAGATATAATACAGGATGTGTGGGCTGTATGGAGGGCTGATATTGCCAGCAATAGTCTTGTGTGTTGTCTTGTTAAATTACAACACAAAAAAGATTGAAAACTTGTGACTGTACGCAAATTTTTTTGATATAATTTGAAATATATGAAACCAAAAAAGATCCTAGTTATTGGAAATTGGAAGATGACGCCAAACACGTTGTTGGAAGCAAAAGCAAAGATGACAATTATTAAGAGATTTTCAGATAAAATGAGGCTAACAGAAACGGTTATCTGTCCACCTTCAGTATTTATTGCCCCACTTTCTCAAATGGCCGGAGGAATTAAAGGGAAGGTTAAAATTGGTTCACAAGATGTTTCTAAGTTTGAATCAGGTGCTCATACAGGGGAAATATCATCCTCTATGTTAAAGAGCTCAGGGGTTTCTTACGTAATTGTTGGACACTCAGAGAGACGGGCTATGGGGGAAGATCCAGCGTTAATTGCACAAAAACTACAAAAGGTTCTAGCGTCTGGAATGACTGGAATAATTTGTATAGGTGAAGCGGAGAGAGACAATGAAGCGGAGTATCTTTCTGTCATCAAGTCTCAGCTAAAGGAGGTTTTGATCTACACTTCTCGTCAGCAGTTTGCTAATTTGGTTATTGCATATGAACCACTTTGGGCGGTGAATAATTCTCGCAATGTTGCTATAACTCCACATGAGATTCATCAGATTGTTATCTTGATTAGAAAATATTTGAAGGATAATTGGGGGGAGAGTATAGCAAGTATCGTCAAAATTGTTTATGGCGGTTCTGTTACACCAGACAATGCGCAGGACTTGGTTCACAATGGAGAGGTTGATGGTCTGCTTATCGGACGTGCTAGTTGGCAACCAGAAGATTTAAAAAGTATTGTTCAATCATTGAACATCGTTAAGAAAAAGCCTAGAATAAAAGTGAAGAAAAAGGCTAAGAAATAAAAGTAAGATACTTTTTGTGGATCTTGCC
>CAJBHC010000083.1 GCA_903952785.1 uncultured bacterium
CCTCGGGACCTCACTTAAGAGGTTACATGTTGCTATTATAGCAGACCTGATTTTAAAAATAGATTTGCTATACTGTATTTGTTAGATTAAATTAAACCCTTGATTTGAATTAAAATCTGATTTTAATTATGACAAGGAATGGTGAACAAAAATACCTCACCGCCAAGGACAATCATAGCATGTAAAAATGTGAGTGCTGTCCATATGAAAAGACGCCTCTCTGAACCGTACCCTATAAAGTAGACACAAAAGAAAAACCTCTACTGGGTTAACAAAAGATGATTCCTGTATGATACAGGGGTCATCTTTTTTAAATCCCATTGTTGTCTGTCGTTGTTGTAATAGCTGATATACGAACCGACCATTTCTTTCAATTCTTCAAATGTCTTGCAACTTTTGTAATCAACATCATCTTTGAAATGTCCAAAGAAAGATTCTGTTGGAGCGTTATCAATACAACATCCTTTTCTTGACATTGATTGTACCATATCAAGCTTTTGAATTGTATGGATGTATTGTGGACTGGTGTAATGGAAACCTTGATCTGAATGAATCAAGGCATCAGAGAGCATTGGCACAGAGGGATTCCTGAGCATGTCTTCAATCGTATCCATCACAATACTCATGTCTAGATGTTGTGACATATTCCAAGCAATAATCTCACCACTTGCAAAGTCTTTGATGATGGATAGGTATGCCATTCTATGATTGAATGGAATGTAGGTTATGTCTGTACCAAATACTTTGTATGGTGTGGATTGCTTAAACTCTCTGTTCAATACATTCTCAAATACTCTATGTTCCATAGTCTTCTTCATAATTGCTTTGTATGGATTGATCTTTCGTATCTTGGTAAATAGTTGATATTTAATCTTGATTCTCTGGATCTTCTTGTGATTCATAATCACACCCTTCTCACTTTCAAGCTTCATCTGTATTGTTCTCCAGCCATATTTGCCCTTTCCTTTGGTAAATATCTCTTTGATGAGTATGTAGTCCTCATAGTCTGATTCTTCTTCATCTGCGTGTTCCAACCACTTGTAGTATCCACTCTTTGATACCCCCGCAATACTACAGAGGAGTTTCAAGTTTGTATTGATTTTTCTAATCAATACAAACTTCTGATGTGGCCTAAGTTTTACTCCGATTTTTTCTTGGCCCGGAGTTGTGCTAAAAAAAGATTCTCTTCTTTTAAGTATGCAACTTTGGCTTCAAGGTATTCAATTCTTTGTTCAGCGGTTAATCCCTCCATTGTTGGCTTATTAATCCTTTTTCCTCCACGTCTGTCTGTTTGTAAACCATCGAGACCTTGCATTTTGAATGTTTTCCTCCACCTCTTCAGTGAACATTTGGGCACATCTATTCCGAGAGCGTACAGATTAAATCCAGCTTCTCTGAATATTTGAGAACTGCTCTTTCCATCTATATATTGTCTAACAGCCAAAATCTTGAAGTCTTTGGAGTATGTGATGTTTTTGTCGCTACACCTGACTACATACTTGTTGCTACGTAACTCCCTTATTTGTTCTTCCGTAAATTTACTCTTAATCATTATAATTTCGTTAATTAATAACATTGTATAACAAATACAAAAAGCAGACACTTTCATGTCCACTTCTTGGGGTACGGTTCACTCTGGGGCGTCTTTTTTATGCTGTAAAAAATCCACCCTTCTGCCACGTTTCGTCAAGTTGTAAAAAAGGCCGACGTGCCTTATTATATAGTCATGGCATTATTTTCTAAAAAGCTTGGGATTGACCTTGGAACTTCTAATACCTTGGTTTTTCTTCCTGGGCGTGGAATCGTTTTGAATGAGCCGTCTGTTGTTGCTGTCTCTGAACAAGACAATCAAATCTTGGCTGTTGGAATAGATGCAAAGGATATGATTGGAAAGACACCTGACAACATCATCGCTTATAGACCAATGAGAGATGGTGTTATTGCTGATTATAGAGTAACTGAGGCAATGCTCCGGTATTTTATCAATAAGGCATTGGGTAGGTGGAATATTTGGAAGCCTGACGTGATGGTCTCAGTTCCTGCTGGTGTTACTTCAACTGAAAGACGAGCTGTCGTAGAGGCTGCAATCAAAGCCGGGGCAAAAAATGCTTACGTTGTGAAGGAACCGATTCTTGCGGCAATTGGCGCGGGAATCTCTATTCAAGAGCCAAATGGACACATGATTGTGGATATTGGTGGAGGAACAACAGACGTTGCCGTAATTTCCTTGGGAGGAATTGTGACTTGTAACTCTGTGAAGTGCGCAGGGAATAGAATTGACCAAGCAATTGCAGATTACATCAAGAAAACTTATAACCTTGCGATTGGTGATAAGACAGCGGAGGAGATGAAGATAAACGTGGGCTCCGCTGTTACAATGGACGATGAACTTTCTATGACAATTAAAGGACGTGATTTTCTTACAGGTCTTCCTCGTTCTGTTGAAATTAAAACAAATGAAGTAGTTAAGGCTGTTGCCAAAGAATTGAGGGAAATGATTAAGGCGATTAAAGATGTTCTGCAAGAGACACCACCTGAGCTTGCATCTGACATTATTGATAACGGAATTATAATGACAGGAGGCTCTTCACAATTGCGTAATTTACCGGAGCTTGTTTACAGAAGAACTGGAGTTAAGGCGAAGCTTGCGGATGATCCACTGTACTGTGTTGCAAAGGGAACAGGAATTGCACTTGAACACTTGAATACTTACAAGAAGAGTATAATTGCGAAAAGGTAAGGGGGGGGTCAGGCCCCGTACGGGGCACAAAAAACGTGGTGTAATATTTAAATATTACAATTACAACACAAAAAATCACTTATGCACGGGGCCTGACCCCCATACAATTAAAATGAAACTAAACCACCACGCATATATAATAGAAAAAGTTTCTGACGATGGACTCAGCGTCATCTTAAATTTTATTTCCAAAGTTTTAGAAATTGAAAAAGATCCACATTCATCACCAAATTTTTTGCATATAAAAAGTAATCAACTAAGTGTGGACGAGGCAGGGAAAGTGGTGGCGTTTAATTCGCAAAAATCTTTTGGACAAAACGGCGGAGGAAACAAAGTTGCGCTAATTGAAATAAACGGAGCTGGGCATCAAGCGCAGAACGCATTGCTTAAAACACTAGAGGAGCCATTTCCTAATACATATTTTTTCATCACAATTTCTTCAGTCTCTTTGTTACTGCCGACAATTAAATCTAGAGTTGAGACTTACAACTTGGTAGATTTCTTAGAAAAGTTTAATCTCTCTGGTGGTGATGCGAAAGATAAGAAACTGGGACATGAGGCGGATGATGAAACTATCGCAATCAAAATCGTAAAACATTTCCTTGGTGCTGGCCTAGCCGAGCGAGTGGAAATTGCAAAGAAGATGGCGGAAGATGCAGGAAAAGAAGGGGAGGATGATTCATCAAAACTATTTCAATTTTTGCATGACATAGAGATTACTCTAAAAAATCTGGAGAAAACAAAATTGAATAGACATTTAAGCGAGGATGAGCTTAAGACCCTAATTACAGTTAGAGAGTATTTTGCCGATGGAGGCGCCTCCAAAAAGATGCTTTTGGAGTATTTGGCCCTAAAGCTTCCAATTCTGAAAAATCTCTAGAAACCTATATGGATCAAGCTGAAAAGGATACCCCATAATCACCCCGCAGAGTCAATTTTAATAAACAACAACTTTCAACCCGAATCAAGCCCTCCGCATTGTTATTGTTAGCATATGTGTTATACTGTACAAGTTCGTAGTATCTCAATAGGCCAGCGGAGTTTCCTGTGTGGTTGGCGGAAGGAGGTCGGCTATGGACGATTAAAAGTAACGCAAACACACACAAAATGGAGAAAAAGTTATATATCGGAAACCTTGCTTGGACTACTACAACAGATAGTCTTAAAGCAGCGTTTTCAAAGGCTGGAGAAGTAGTAGACGCTATCGTTATGACAGAGAAGATGAGTGGACGTTCACGTGGATTCGGATTTGTCACAATGGCAACCGATGAAGCAACAGACGCTGCTATCGCTATGTGGAACGAACAAGATCTTGAAGGAAGAAACCTTGTAGTTAACAGAGCTCGTCCTAAGACAGATACTCCTATGGGAGCACCAAGAAGAGATTTTGGTGGAAGAGGAAATGATCGCGGTGACTCAAGAGGTGGAGACCGTGGATTTAGAAGAGACTACTAATCTTTAGCTAGATTTTAGAATAATCGTCTAATAACAAAAAAGCGCCAAAGCATAAATGCTCGGCGCTTTTTTGTTTCTCTGTGTCTTGAATTATTTTGTGATCCCTTTTTCTGCTCTTTCTCTTCCCGTCTTTGTCAAAAACTTCTTACGTAGTCTAGCTGAGGTTGGTGTGATCTCTAGATACTCATCTTCACACATTATTTCAAGTCCTCTCTCAATTGTAACTTCAAGTGCAGGAGCAAGATAAATTGTCTCATCAGTTCCTGATGCACGCATGTTTGTAAGTTGTTTTCCTTTGGTTGGGTTAACTTCCATTTCTTCTCCCTTTGAAGTGTTTCCAATAACCATTCCAGCGTAAACCTCAGTTCCTGGAGCAACGTAAAGAACTCCTCTGTCTTGCAAGTTACCAAGCGCAAAGTGAAGAACCTTTCCACTCTCCATTGAAATCATAGATCCAACAGCTCTTTTCTCAATTGTACCAACATGAGGTCTGAAGTCTTCAAATCGAGATGACATGATTCCTTCACCCCTTGTATCAATAACGAATTGGCTTCTGTATCCAAGGAGGCCTCTTGTTGGGATATCAAATGTCATCCTTGTAATACCACCATGGTCCTTCATTGAAGTCATGATTCCTTTTCTTCTTCCAAGCTTATCGATAACAGCACCAGAGAATTCACTTGGTGTGTCAATAACAACTTCCTCAAAAGGCTCACATTTTTCTCCATCAATTTCTTTTATAATAACTTCAGGTTGAGAAACTTGTAGCTCATATCCTTCGCGACGCATCTGCTCAAGTAGAACTGCAATATGAAGCTCTCCACGTCCATAAACCTTAAGCACATCAGCTTGATCAAAATCAACATGGAGACCAACGTTAACCTCAAGTTCTTTCTCTAGTCTGTCTCTGATTTGACGTCCTGTAACATATTTACCTTCACGTCCCGCAAATGGAGAATCATTAACAAGAAATCCAAGAGAAATTGTTGGCTCGTCAATTTTAATAGAAGGCAGGGGTTGTGTATCTTCCTTGTCAGTGATTGTCTCTCCAATAAAAATATCAGTTAGTCCGGCAATCATCACAACGTCTCCTGAATATGCCTCCCTAACTTCCTTTCTTGAAAGACCGTCAAATGTGAAAAGCTTTGTAATTCTTCCAGTTCTTGTTTCTCCCGTGTCCTTTTTGATAAACAGAGTTTGACCCATTTTAAGAGTTCCAGTCCAAATACGAGTAACGGCCATTCTTCCTAGGAAGTTATCATAGGCAAGGTTGAAAGGCTGAGCTTCAAGAGTTTCTTCTGGTGCACTTTTTGCCGGAGGAACTTCCTTTATAATAGTATCGAGTAGGGGATCTAGGTTTACGAATTCATCGTCCAAGCTAAGCTTTGCCTTCCCTTCACGACCAATACAATAGACCATAGGGAAGTCTAATTGATGATCTTGTGCACCAAGTTCAATGAAAAGCTCCAGGATTTCATCATGAACTCTAGTTGGGTTTGCGGCTGGCTTATCGAGCTTATTAAGAACTACAATTGGCTTAAGTCCAAGTTCAAGAGATTTCTTAAGAACGAAACGAGTTTGGGGCATTGGGCCCTCTTGGGCGTCCACAATCAAGAGAACACAGTCAATTGATCTTAAGACGCGCTCCACTTCTGACCCAAAGTCGGCGTGACCTGGGGTATCAATAACATTGACTTTTGTTCCTTTGTACTCAAATGAGGCGTTTTTGGCATATATAGTAATACCACGCTCAAGTTCAATGGCGTTAGAGTCCATAGAAACTGCATCTTTGACAGCTCCTGTGTATTTCATAATGGCGTCAACGATGGTTGTTTTACCGTGGTCAACGTGGGCGATAATCGCGATGTTTCGTATTTGCATAATTGAGGGTTCATTTAACCACGGATTTTATATTAAGGCAATCATATTCTAATAGATCATTACTATGGGATTGACGGATTAATATAAAGTGGTATATTAATGCCAGCAATTGGACCTTACAAAACGTTGTTTTTTTGACTGCATCTTTGAGGATATGGGGTATTTCTACGTATTTTAAAAGATGCAGTTACAAACTGGGCTGCACACAACAACCAAACACTCAATAGAGTTAGAAAAGTAGAAACCATGTCAGCAATAAGAACCTTCGTTGTTTCAACACTTGAATGGGGAAAAATATGCCCCCAATGAATTGGGCACAGCTCCATGAGTATAGGCGGTCACTGCCAGACGGATGGCGCTTGCCTGAACCACAGGACTTCAAGACCGCCAAAGACTTGGGTATTATGGGCTTTGTGCCAGACACTCAGTACTGGGCATCGGGAGGCTCAGTAAGACCTGGCGATGCTCTTTCTGTCTTACCTGAGTTTCCTGAAAATTACACTATCTGCAACTCTTATGATGTTTGCAACTGCGTACGTCTCGTTAAGAGTGAGGTTGTTGGTGTTCGGCAGTCTGAAACACCCTTATCTCTCTAAACCCTGACCTCCGTCGAGAAAAAGTCACCGCACTTGCTGTGACCCACATCTCGTGCGGGGGCTTTTTCTTTCCTTAATTTATATTTGGGAATTATTTATCTTCAATTTTGAAAAATTTCTCAAATCTGTGCTATAATAACTCCAAATATGAAAATAAATATGAAAAAGTTTTTTAATAAGTTTTGGTCTATCTTGAAATTAAAGAAGGTGTATCTTACTTTAATTATAATTATCCTCGCGGTGGTTTTATATAAATCATTCTATTCTAATACTTCCACTGAAACTATAATAATACTTGAGCCATCTACTTTTGTTCAAGAGGTTTCTGTGACGGGTAAGGTGCAGGCAGCCAACAATGTAGATATGGGATTTGAAGCAGTCGGTAGAGTTTCTAAGGTAAATGCAAAAGTTGGTCAACAAGTTAGAAAAGGAGACGTGTTGGTGTCACTTGCAAACGGCGACGCAGCTGGATCTGTCTTGCAACGTCAGGCTAATTTAAATGATCTCTTAAATGGTACTCGCAAGGAAGATATTTCTATCGCAGAATCTGATGTTCAGTCCGCTCAATCTACACTAGATCAAAACACTCAGGCACTAGTTGATAAAATAAAAGAAGTTTATTCTGTCACCGATGATGCTATAAAAACAAAAGCTGATCAATTGTTTACAAATCCAAGAACTGTAAATCCAGAAGTTATCGTTTTTAATAATGGGCGTGATGATTTTTTTACTCTAAAACTTACTATAAATTCAAAGAGAGTTAGAGTGGGTGAGAATCTGAGTGCCCTTTCGTCAAAAAATGAATCATTGTCTGTTGCAAATTTGAACGATGGTTATATTCGTCAAACTAGAGAGACTTTGACATTAGTTAAATCACTCCTTGATGATCTATCGATGGTTGCGTCTTCTGTTCAGAATAATATAGGAGTTTCTCAAGACACAATAGATGCTTATAAAAACAGTATATCTTCAGCAAGAACTTCAGTGAATGCTGTTTCTTTGGGTCTAACAAATGCAGAACAAAGTTATAATGTAAGCAAATCTGGACTTGAGAGGGCAAGACAACAGTTGGCACTAAAGAAAGCAGGTTCTACCGCAGATGAAATTAAAGCAGCACAGGCCCAGCTTCAATCTGCACAAGCTATCCTTGCAAAGACTTTAATTACAGCACCATTTGATGGAATTGTTACAAAGATGGATGCTAAGGAGGGAGAGAGTGCAAATCTTGGATCTACATATGTATCAATGATAAGCGCCGCAAATTTTGAAGTTGAAAGTTATGTTTCTGAATCTGATATTGCCAAGGTAAAGGTTGGTCAACCTGCAAGAATTACACTTGATACTTATGGAAAGGATGTGATTTTTCAAGCAACAGTTTATGAAGTTGATCCTGCGGAAACTATAGTTGATGGTGTTACAACATATAAGATTAAATTATCATTCAATCAAACTGATGAGAGAATTAAATCTGGAATGACAGCAAATATAACTATTGAAACGTCAAACAAGCCTGCAACTTTTGTTATTCCACAAGAAGCACTATTTCTAAATGCTGGAGAGAAGATGGTAACAGTTGATCAGGGTGGAAACAGAGTTGATAAAAAGGTTGAGACTGGAGGACTAAATGCATCAGGGGAGATTGAAATTATCTCTGGACTTGTGGCAGGTGAGCGGATTGTGGTAAAAGGCAAATAAAATAGACGAGGGTCAGGCCCCGTGCAGAGTGCAAAAAAAGTGTTGTAATATTTAAAAAATTAAACCACAAAAAATGCCTTCTGCACGGGGCCTGACCCCAAAAACAAAATGCTTCCAACAAAGAAAAATATAAATATATGGCGGGTTGGTTTTTTCCTAGCGTATAGGCAGATTAAGCGTGCTAATCTTTGGACTACAATTCTAATTGTGGCTGTCATGGCCCTTACCTTTCTTAACCTTGTCGTCGTCAACGGAGTTCTTGTTGGTCTAATACAGGGGTCTGTTGAGGCGCACAGAGACAGGGGAACAGGAGATATCGCAATTACCAAACTTACTCAAAAGACAGAGATTGAAAGAACGGAAGATATCCTAAATGTTTTAAGTGGATTGTCTCAAGTTGAGCATGTTGCAACTAGGTACACGGGAACTGGTTCAATAAATGCTGATTACAGAAAAAAATTAAGACAAGATCAGGCTCCAAATAGAGTAGGTGGAACAATTGCTGGAATTGACACCATTAATGAAGATAAAATAAATGGTCTTTCAAAATATATTGTTGAAGGAAGTTATTTACAGGAAAATGATACCGATGGAATAATTCTTGGCGCAACCCTGCTTTACAAATACACCCCAGTTGAGTCTGCGGGATTTCAAACTCTGAAGGATGTGAAGATTGGCGATAGATTAAAAATTACTGTTGGTAAGAATTCTAAGGAAGTAATACTGCGTGGTGTTATAAAGACAAAGGTTGATACAAATGATTTCAGAATTTTTATGATTGAAAGTGAGGCAAAGAAGCTTATTGGAAAAAACAATATTAATGCAGATGAGATATTTGTAAAACTTAAGCCTGGTTCCTCTTTGGTTGATGCCGCTAAAGTACAACAAATACTGTTTAACAATAATTTCGATGAAGGTGCAAAGATTCAAACATGGCTAGAGGCTCAGCCTAAGTTTTTAAGCGATCTTATATCAACCTTTGCTCTTCTTGGAAATTTAATCGGCTCAATTGGCATTGCCGTTGCCTCAATTACAATATTCATTGTAATTTTCGTTAATGCTATTACTCGTAAAAAGTTTATTGGAATCTTGAAGGGGATCGGTATTGATTCTAAATCAATTGAAATTTCATATGTTATTCAGTCAATCTTCTACGCTTTGGCTGGTTCTGTAATTGGTTTTGTGATTCTATACGGATTTCTTGTGCCGTTTGTAGATGCGCACCCAATCAATTTTCCATTCAGTGATGGTATAATCTATGCACCGCTAACTGGTACTTTTGTTAGAGCAATTATTCTAATGATAACCACTGTAATTGCCGGTTATATTCCCGCAAGGATTATCGTTAAAAAGAATACATTGGATTCTATATTGGGAAGGTAGTCGCCATCGATTTACAAAATGTTGATAATTATACTGAAAATAAAAACATGAATAAGAAAAAACATAACAATACAAATAGCGATGGAGCAGAGAAGAGTATTCTTATTGGTGATTCATGGAAGAAAAAGATAACAAAAACTGGGGACTATATAATAAGCACAAAAGGTTTGAAGAAAACATTCCTAGATGGTCTTAAGGAAACTACTGTGCTAAAGGGTGTTGATTTGAATATTAAAAGTGGAGAATTCATTTCCATAATGGGTCGTTCTGGTGCTGGAAAAAGTACATTGTTGTATCAAATAAGCTTACTGGATCATCCAACTTCAGGTGAGATTATTATCGATGGACTAGACGCACACAATTTATCTAGTGAAGATAGGGTTAAGTTTAGATTACATAAACTTGGATATGTCTTTCAAGACTACGCCCTTTTGCCTGATTTAACAGCAGGGGAGAATGTCGCTGTTCCTTTGATAATGCAGGGGTTTGATAAAGACGAGGCTTATAAGATAGCCCAAGAACACTTAATAGAAGTTGGACTTGATACAAAGTTTAATAATCTACCAGCAAAGCTTTCTGGAGGGGAACAACAGAGAGTTTCTATTGCACGTGCCATTGCTCACTCGCCAACAATTCTTTTTGCCGATGAGCCAACTGCTAATCTAGATAATGAGTCTTCAGAAATGATAATGCAGATTTTTAAGAAGCTACACAAAAAAGGTCAAACCATTGTTATGGTTACCCATGAAGAGGAGTACGGTAAGTTTACAGATAGAGTTATTAAAATGAGCGATGGGTTGATTGTATAGGTGTGTTCTAATATCTAATATCTAAAATACGAAGTTTGAATGTGTTTTTATATATATGTTTTATATATTCCCAAAAGAAGGATCATAATATATAATACATGATGTATATTAGGTATTAGGTAATCGAAGAGCGATACAAATAATTATTTATGTTTTTAACAAATTATGATAAATTTTACGAGAAAGAGGTGAAAGAGGTAGCCCCTTCTAAATGTACTTATCTAACATTACATAGATTATTTGTCTGCTCACTTTTTGTGATAGCTTTCTTGGGATTTGCAGGAAGCGCGAACGCAGCTGATAGATATTGGGTAGGTGGTACTGCTAACTGGGATGGTACTGCAAGTAGTAAATGGTCAGACACATCAGGTGGAGCAGGAGGACAGGCAATCCCCACAGGTGCTGATAACTGCTACTTCAATGCTTCATCTACAGGAACAGTTACTATTGCTTCAGGTAATACAGGTTGTGGAAACATAGACCTCACTGGCTTTACCGGAACTCTAGCTGGCTCAGGAGCACTTACGGTATCCGGCTCCCTTACCCTAGGTGCAGGCATGACCCGCACATACACTGGTATCATCACCTTCAACTCAACAACCAGTACATCAACTATAACCTCCAATAGTATTGCTCTAGACAGTCTCATATACTTCAACGGTGTCGGAGGAATATGGCAACTAGCTGATGACTTCACAACAGGACCAACCAGAACCGTTACTCTCACCAATGGAACTTTTGATGCTAACGGCAAGAATGTGACTATAGGATATTTCTCTTCCACCAACTCAAACACAAGAACTATCACCATGGGTTCAGGTATTTGGACTATAACAGGGAGCAATAATGTAATCTGGTCAACATTAACATCCACAGGGCTCACTCTTAATCGTGGTAATGATGTGGTATTAAATTCCACAAGCACAACCGGGACAAGAACGGTAACTGCAGGTACGACAGGTGGTTCAGAAGCTGTAAGTATTGGTTTCAAAATAACTGGAGGTACAGATACTCTTAACATCCCATCAACAGCATACATTCATAACCTCATCTTCGATGGATTTACAGGAACATCTACCAATGGAGCAAGATATATATACGGGGATTTCATAATTACAGCAAGCTCCACCGCCATGACAATGACCGCAGGAACATTACCAACAAACTTCGCTGCTACATCGGGAATAAAAATTATTACAACAAATGGCAAGACATTAGACTTTCCCATTATTTTCAGTGGTATAGGAGGCACATGGCAATTAGCTGATGACCTCACTTTGGGAAGTACTAGAACTCTCACTCTCACCAGCGGAACCTTTGATGCTAATGGGAAGAATGTAACTATAGGTCGGTTTAATTCTGATAATGCCAATGTTCGAACCTTAAATATGGGTAATGGACAATGGAATATTACGGGTAATAATGGATCGATTTGGTCTACAAATACTATTAATAACCTCACCTTCAACAAAGGTAATCCCATCATATTCAATTATTCTGGAGCTACAGGTACTCGTGCTATTTATTCAGGAACGTTAGGAGAATCTGCTCTGGATGTTAATATTACGGCTGGTAGTGATATAGTTGCTCTATCAAATTATTATGGGGATGTTGATTTTACAGGTTTCTCTGGTACGTTATCCAATGCATCCAGAAAAGTATCTGGAAACATTACTTTTTCTCCTAATATGACAATATCTTCTGGTACTAATGAGACTGTGTGGGGTTATGGTATTGATGGTGTGGCTAAATATTACGGTGGTGTTCTAGGTAATAATGGTAAAATATATGTAATTCCTAGATCTGGTACTGATGTTATGATTATTGATCCCATCCTTGGAACAGCCACAAGATCTAATATGGGCGCCGATTTGTTGAGTGGAGCTAATGATAAATGGATTGGTGGTGTTTTAGGTAATGACGGTAAAATATATAGTATTCCGCATAGCAGTACCAACATCCTTATCATAGACCCTGCTCTCGGTATTGCTACAACATCTAATATGGGCGCTGATTTGAGTGGATCGACAAAATACTACGCCGGTGTTCTTGGTAACAATGGTAAAATATATGGTATTCCAAGAAATAGCACCAACATCCTCATCATCGATCCCGCTTCCGGTACTGCTACCACATCTAACATGGGTGTAGATTTGAGTGGAACTGATAAATGGATTGGTGGTGTCCTCGGTAACGATGGTAAAATATATGGAATTCCAAGATCTAGCACCAACATCCTCATCATAGATCCGGCTAACAACATTGCTACCACATCTAATATGGGAGCTGATTTGAGTGGGACATCAAAATGGTTTGGTGGTGTTTTGGGTAACAATGGTAAAATATATGGTATTCCAAGTGGTTCTGGCACCGACATCCTCATCATCGATCCCGCTTCTGGTACAGCCACCAGATCTAATATGGGCGCTGATTTGAGTGGAAGCAGTTGGAACTATGGTGTTTTGGGTAACGATGGAAAAATATATGGTATGCCAGCAAGTCACACCAACATCCTCATCATCGATCCCGCTTCCGGTACTGCTACCACATCTAAAATGCATGCTGATTTGAGTGGGACCGATAAATGGTCTGGTGGTGTTTTGGGTAACGATGGAAAAATATATGGTATTCCTGTTAACACAACCGACATCCTCATCATCAACCCCACCACTTCCACCGCCTACCGCTCCACCATGGGCATAGGACTGACCACCAACACTCGCACCCTCACCACCAACGGTCAAACTCTCAACTTCCCACTAATCATAGAAGGACAAGG
>CAJBHC010000084.1 GCA_903952785.1 uncultured bacterium
GACGATTCTGGTGAATCGCCTACTGGGCGATTTTGGAGAATCGCCTACTGGGTGATATAATTTACATATGTCGCACAATAATTCATCTAACTCCTCACATAGCTTAAATACCCTCAAACGGCATTTTTTGGAATACACGGAGATAGAGAAAGGCCGAAGTTTAAAGACCGTAGAGAATTATGATCGGTATTTGAACCTCTTCTTAGAGTTTTTAAAGTCTGATTCCCCTGCTGACATAACCGAGGAAAAGTTAAGAGAATACAGGCTTTTTTTAAACAGGCGTTCATTTGCAACAAAAACTGGAAATAGTTTGATTAAAAAGAGGACTCAGAACTACTATCTTATAGCTCTAAGGGCATATTTAAAATATATGTCCAAACGAGGCCTACAAATATTGTCTCCTGATAATATTGAACTGGCCAAGGTTCCAGAAAGACAGATTGATCATATTTCAATAGAGGAGTTGGATAGAATACTAAGTGCTCCCAATGATGAGAAAGATGAGAAAAAGAGACTGCGAGACAAGGCTATTTTGGAATTACTCTTCTCCACAGGGTTACGTGTATCAGAGTTGTGTTCTATTCCTAGGGATTTGGATTTAAATAAGGATGAATTTTCTGTTAGAGGTAAGGGGGACAAGGTTAGAGTTGTTTTTATGTCCGATGTTGCAAAACAAGCCTTGAGGAATCATTTGGATAAGAAAATTGATGTTTCTAGCGGGTTAATGTTCGGTATTACCCCAAGGTCTGTGGAAAGACTTGTAAAATACTACACAATTAAAGCTGGAGTATCTAAAAAGGTGACCCCGCACGTTATAAGACACAGTTTTGCTACAGATTTGTTGCAAAATGGAGCTGATTTACGCTCTGTACAGGCTCTTCTCGGACATGCCAATATATCAACGACACAAATTTATACCCACGTTACGGACAAACACCTAAAAGACATACATAAAAACTTTCATGGACACGGGAGTGTTGGTGCTAAGGGTGTTTCAGGTGGAGCCGGTATTTAAAAGTGGTATAGGACAGAAGCTTCAATTATTAATTCATAATGTCTTTTAAAAAATGAAACAACAAACAAGTATAATTTCATGGAATGTAAACGGGATCAGGGCAATATTTAAAAAAGGTGCTTTTGATTCAATAATGCAACACAACACAGATTTCGTGTGTTTTCAAGAGACAAAAGCTCATGTTGAACAATTGCCGCAAGAGTTGATTAAACCTGTGGGATATTCAAGTTATTTTGATCACGCTAAAACTAGAAAGGGTTATAGTGGCGTTGTTATTTATATGAAAGAGACGTTACCTAAACCTAAAAAAGTTGAATATGGTTTTGGTGTTGAAGCAATGGATCAAGAAGGTAGAATGATATGTTTAATTTTTGAAAAATGGGCACTTATCAACTGCTATTTTCCAAATGGTGGTGGTGCACCAGAAAGATTGCAATATAAGCTAGATTTTTATAAAGAATTTTTAAAATACTGTAAAAAGCTTACAAAAAAAGGCTTAAATGTGATTTTTTGTGGAGATGTAAATGCGGCACACACTGAAATTGATCTTGCTAGACCAAAAGAAAATGCAAAGAGCATTGGTTTTTTACCAGAAGAGAGAGCTTGCATTGACGATTTCATAAAAGCAGATTATTTGGATATGTTTAGAGAATTAAATCCAAACAAAAAGGATTGTTATACATGGTGGGATATGAAGACTTTTTCTAGAGAAAGAAATGTTGGTTGGAGAATAGATTACTTTTTCGCTTCAAAAAAAATACTAAACGATGTTAAGAGTTGTACAATTGACTCTGATTTTTTTGGTTCAGATCACTGTCCTATTAAAATAGTTGTGGATAACTTATTTTAGTAGATTAATTTAGTTTTGTATTCAAAAATAAAAATCTCACCATGTCCTTTATTGAAGGCCTTAAACCAAACGTTGAAAAATTAAAAAAGTTATCCACAGGAATTATTGCAAATGTCCTTTACATGTCTTTTATTTGGATTACAATAAAGGACAGATGAGCAGCCCAACATCGGGTCAAATAGTTCTTTCCCGGAAGCTGTATAGTGGTAAGGATTAGTTGGTGATAAAGGACATTTTA
>CAJBHC010000085.1 GCA_903952785.1 uncultured bacterium
GAGATGACCGATCCGGAAGGTAGGTTGTTCCAAGTAAATATCACCACGGTCAGTAATAAAAACAATGATAATCAATTGGGAACAAACGATAAAACAGAATGAAGCTTGGTGCTATTTGACCGATGATATAACAAATGAATTGTTGTTTGGTGGTGGAGCTGGGGGAGGAAAGAGTTTACTGGGGTGTGCTTGGTTGATTGTTATGTGCGGTCAATATGCTGGAAGCAGGTGGTTGATGGGACGTTCAAAATTGAAGAGCTTGAAAGAGACAACACTGCAGACGTTTTTTGATGTTTGTAAAATGTGGGAGATAAAGAATGAGGTTGATTTTAAATACAACTCCCTTGAAGGACTGATAACCTTTGCCAACGGTAGCACGATTTTATTAAAGGATTTATTTCTGTATCCATCCGATCCGAATTTTGACAGTTTAGGTAGTTTGGAAATTACAGGGGCATTTATTGATGAGGTTAATCAGATAACGTTTAAGGCGTGGAGCATAGTTAAGTCTAGAATCAGGTATAAGTTAGATGAGTTTGATTTAATTCCAAAAATATTAGGGACATGTAATCCGAGCAAGCAGTGGGTATATCAGGAATTTTATAAACCGTGGGAGGAGAAAAAACTGGAGATTGAAAAGAGATTTATTCAGGCGTTAGCTATTGATAATCCTTACATTTCAAGGCACTACATTGCCAATTTAAAAAGCATTAAGGATAAGGCAACAAGAGAGAGGTTGTTATTGGGTAATTGGAATTATGACGACGATCCAGCGTGTTTGTTCGACTACGATACAATTTGCGATTTGTTTACTAATCGAGCAGTCAAAAGCAGGTATAGGTATATTACTGGCGATGTGGCAAGAAAAGGCAGAGATAAAATGGTGATTGTTTATTGGGAGGGATTTCAAGTTAAAGAGATTTGTATTTTAGATTATGAAGTTAAAAAGAACACAAGTAAATCTGCCGAGTGGATCATTAATTACGCCAAAAGAAAGCAAGTTAGGCATTCGCATATTATCTTGGATGAAGACGGTGTCGGTGGAGGTGTGGTTGATCAGATTGATGGCTGTGTTGGTTTTATTAATAACGCTCAGGCAATTCAGCCTGATGAGGCTAAGCACGATAAGACCAAAGCAGTTAATTACGCCAACATCAAAACACAGTGTTATTTCAAGTTCGCTCAATTAGCCGAGGAAGGGAAAATTGGTATCAGTGAATTGAGAGATGGTGATATTAAAAGATTGATAATAGAGGAATTGGAGCAAGTTAAGCAGAAAAATGTTGATAGGGATGGGAAGATTTCATTGGTTGATAAGGACGTGGTCAAGGAGAATATTGGCAGGTCGCCTGATATCGCTGATGCTTTGATGTTTAGAATGTATTTCGAGTTAGCTAAACAGCCAGTGCCTAGAATAATAAATTTATAATATGGGATTTTTGAATAAATTATTTAAAACAGCAAAACAAGGAGTGCCATTTTCATTTTTAGTGAATAGTGGCGTTATGTCTAGC
>CAJBHC010000086.1 GCA_903952785.1 uncultured bacterium
GCAGGGGAGATAGCAAAGCAGTATGGAATCACTATTCCTTCAAATACACTTCCACAGACTACAACCAAACCAAATCCAACAAACTCAGTACCCTCATCTTCTTCCTTCACCCGTGATCTCAAGCTTGGCATGAAAGGATTAGATGTTAAACTCCTACAACAATTCCTCAACACTCACGGCTTCCCAGTATCAAAGAAGGGTATTGGATCAAAGGGAAGAGAGAATACAACCTTTGGTCCTGCAACAAAAGCTGCGCTTGTTAGGTTTCAGAGGGCGAATAAGATTACACCAGCCGCGGGGTATTTTGGTGAATTAACACAAAAATATATCAAGACTCATTATAAAATATAATTTATCTAAAATAACATCTCCTTGGACTATTATTTTGCATGACTATATTGTACAATATAGAGTATAATATTCCTTAAATATGCAATCACAATTAACAGCTGAAGTATTTGTCCTAGTTTTTCTCAAAATAGCCATAGCTTTTATTGTAATTCTGTTCGTTGTAATTTTTGGAAAGAGATTTTTGGCAAAGCTTAAAAAGAAATCTCGAGCAGAATTTTTTGCCAAACAAAAGTATATCCTACTTGAAATTACCCCTCCAAAGGACCTTCAAAAAACTCCTCAGGCTATGGAATTATTCCTAGGATCACTATGTCAGACAGGGGGAGATTCAAATGGATTTTTCTCAAAATATACCAATGGATCGTGTCGCCCTTGGTTTTCTCTGGAAATTATCTCCATCGATGGACAAGTCAGATTCTTTATTTGGTCTCGTGCCGCTTTCTCGGATATGATTGAAACTCAGTTGTATTCACAATATCCTGATGTTGAAATTATAGATAGAACTGGAAATGATTATTCAACTGATATTAAATGGGATCCTCAAAATTATCAATATTGGGGATGTAACTTTGTTAAGACTGCTGTTTCTCATTTGCCGATAAAAACATATGTATCGCATGGATTGGTTGGTGGAGGGAAAGAAGAATCCAAAGTTGATCCAATAACACCCGTAATTGAACTCTTGGGTTCACTTAAGAAGGGTGAGCAAGTTTGGTTTCAGATAATGGTTCGAGCTCACACAAAAGAAATGATAAAGCCTGGTACTAGAAAAGATATGGTTGACTGGAAATACGCCGCAGGACTTGATTTGATAAAGAGAATGAAGAGAGACGTTAAGATGGATAAGGATAAGCCTGTTAACCCAGCGCTTCTTCAATTGACTAAGGCGGAGAAGGAGGCGGCTGATGCAATTGAGAATAGTATTTCTAAACTACCATTCGATTGTGGTGTTAGAGCGGTCTATGTTGCTAAAAAAGATGTTTTCAGATCATCTATGATTGCTGGAATTAACGGATCATTCAGACAATACGGCTCACCTAATCTAAATGGATTTAAAACTGTGAACGCTCCAAAGGCTACAAAGTTTAAATGGCAAGATAAGGGAGAAGTAAAGCTCATGGCTCAGAAGAAAAAGATTGTGGGGGAGTATCAACATCGTTCATACTTTATTCCAGAATATATTCCATATGGTGCAAGGCTCGCTCATTTTGTTATGACAACAGAAGAATTAGCAACCGTCTTCCATCTTCCAGGAAATGTTTCAAGGACACCTACACTTTCTCGTGTACAAGCTAAGAAAGTTGAACCACCATCAAATCTCCCTATTTAATTATGCAAGAAAACAATTCTGAGACAAATACACAAGCGCCCGCATCCTCGGCACCCGCTGTTTCTCACAAGTTCTTTATATCAAGAATTTTGAAGATTATTTTTATACCAATAATTTTGATTATTTTGGTGACTGCTTATTTTCTCGGAGCACCCTTCGGATCTTTTAGTAAGCCAAAGATGATTGAGATAACATCTGGAGATTCACTTAATGCTATTGCGGTAGAGATAAGGAATGCTGGAATAATTAGATCTGCTGATTTGTTGAAACTGATGGTAACCATTAATGGTGGACAGAATCATATTAAGGCTGGCGTTTATGAATTTGATAGGCCGGCAAATGTTTGGAGTGTTGCTTATAGATTGTCGCATCAAGACTATGGATACGTCCCAGTGAAATTAACATTTCCTGAAGGAATAAATTCTAGAGATATATTAAAAATTATAGATTCTAAATTGCCAGATCTAAAAAACTCTCCCACATATGCAACGGAAACAAATTTCGTAGTTTCCAAAGAAGGATATCTATTTCCCGATACATATTTCTTCCCACCTAATGCTGATGTAAAAACTATTACTGACAGAATGTCAGCCGAGTATAAAAGAAAGATTCAAAAATACGAAAGCGTAATTCTAGCGAGTGGGCATACGGAGGCAGAGATTATAACCATGGCGTCAATTTTGGAGGAGGAAGTTCAGACTGCAAGTGACAAGAAAATGGTTGCCGATTTGTTGTGGAGAAGAATTAAGAATGGCATGATGCTTCAGGTGGATAGTACGCTTGGATATGTGAACGGCAAAAAGTCAGCTGATTTAACGATGGATGATTTGGCAACGGATTCTCTATATAATACTTATAAAAATAAAGGTTTGCCACCTGGCCCTATTTCAAATCCAGGCCTTAGTTCAATTGAGGCGGCAATTTCACCAACTCCAAATGATTATATATTTTTCTTGACGGGGGATGATGGTAAGACATACTTTTCTAAGACTTATGCGGAACACTTGAAATTTAAGAAATTGTATATAAGATAGCAATATGGTTTTTAATAACGATAAAAATAAATGAGCCAATTCCTAACTTCAACAATGCCTATAAAAACCCTAGTCCAATCTTCTGTAAAAAAGAGAGTTTTTGTTGGTCTTTCTGGTGGAGTTGATTCATCTGTTTCCGCATTATTACTTCAAAATGCTGGTTACGAGGTCACAGGAGTCTTTATAAAGGTATGGCAACCGGAAAATGGTGATTGTACCTGGAAAGAGGATAGAAGAGATGCGATGAGGGTAGCAGCTCACTTGGGTATTAAGTTTATTACACTTGACCTGCGTGAGGAATACAAGAGAGGGGTAGTTGACTACATGGTCGCTGAATATGCAAAAGGAAGAACTCCAAACCCAGATGTAATGTGTAATAGAGAAGTAAAATTTGGTGCATTTATGAATTGGGCGATAGCACAGGGGGCGGACTTTGTTGCAACGGGGCACTATGCGCAGACGCGAGACGGAGAAATGTTTGAAGGGTGTGACATGGATAAGGATCAATCATATTTTCTTTGGACCCTTAAGGAGGAACAACTTAGAAAGATATTATTTCCAATTGGTCATTTAGAAAAGAGTGAAGTTAGAAAGATTGCAGAGAAAAGTAATATTCCTGTGGCAAAGAAAAAAGATAGTCAGGGAGTTTGCTTCATCGGACACATTGATATGAAGGATTTTATAAGAGAGCATGTTTCTTTATCTGCTAAATCAGATAATGTGGCAGCGAAGGGGTTAGCTGAGGGAAACGTTTTGGACATTAATGGCGACGTAATTGGAAAGCACGATGGATCTCTACTTTACACAATAGGAGAGAGGCATGGTTTGGCACTAAACACTAATGGCACAAATACTCCAAGATATTATGTAATAGACAAAGATGTTGAAAAGAACACAATTACGGTTGCTGAAAAGGAGCAAATTAAAAACGATGGGGCAGGAAGTGTGGAAAAATTAATTTTTAATGATATTCATTTCATATCAAAAGAATATAAAGAGCTTCTGAAGAAAAACCAAATAAATTGCCTAGCCAGAGCGAGATATAGACAAAAGAAAGAAAAATGTATATTGTCATTAAATAATGAACAAAGATATGAAGTTGTTTTTGCAAAGCCTCAAGAGGGGATAACCCCGGGCCAATCGTTAGTACTTTATTTTGATGATGAATCTTCTGTTAGCAAAAAGACTTTAGGTGGTGTTATAATATAAAAAACAAAATAAATATGAATCCAATTTTCGTTAAAAAATCGGACGGTACAGATGAGGAGTTTGATATTATGAAGCTTCAAGATTCTTTGGTTAGGTCTGGGGCACAGCCAACGGTGGTGGATAAAATAATTAGAACTATAACGGAAGATTTGAAAAATAAAACTGAGAAATTGGGTAACAAAGCAGTATGTGATGTCACTGCAATATACAGGCAGGCTTTTTCAATGCTGAAGAAAATGTCAATTTCAGCTGCGGCCAGATACTCTTTGAGAAGATCTATAATGGAAATTGGACCAACGGGTTTTCCTTTCGAAGAATTTGTTGCTGAACTGTTTAAAGCACAAGGAATGGAGACTTTAACTGATCAAATGGTTATAGGAAAGTGTGTTCCTCATGAGGTTGATGTAGTGGCATGGAATAAAAAGAAGCTACTTATGGCTGAGGTTAAATATCATAATGAATTGGCAGGGAAAACTGACTTGAAGGTCGCGCTTTATGTCAAAGCTAGGTTTGATGACTTATCGCAAAATAAATATCAATACACTGAAGGCACACCGGCTAGAAAGCTTGATGAGGGATGGCTTGTGACAAATACAAAGTTCACTGAAACTGCAATTACTTATGCTGAGTGTAGCAATCTAAAGCTACTTAGTTGGAATTATCCACAAGTGGGAAATATTTTGGATTTAATAGAGAGATATAAATTGCATCCAGTGACCTGTCTTACTTCTCTTACTTCCGGAGATAAGAAGTCTTTGATTGGCAGAA
>CAJBHC010000087.1 GCA_903952785.1 uncultured bacterium
ATAGAAAAAAATACCTATTGAGATATTTTAAAAAAGCATATTTTTATTTTTTACCACTTGTAACAATAATTAAATTACCTTTTGTATCTTATAAGGAAAGGAGAAATCTGCTCATGGATTTCATTGAAAGAATCACTAATTCCGGACCTGTCATTCGCTACAGATATTACCTTACTTATAAAATGTTCTACAGCTGTTTAAATGAGGTCGGTACAGGAATTGTCAATAATACAATGTCTAACAGAATATATGAAAAAGATACTTGCGATTTCTTGGAAAAGTCCGTTAAGACCATAGATAATCCTATTTTTATTGATGTGGGTGCAAATATCGGATTAATTAGTTTGTATATGTTGAAAAAGATTCCAAATATAAAGATTTATTCATTTGAACCATCCCCTCATCAATGTTCACTTTTTAAAAGAACTATCGAGGAGAACAACATCGCTAATAAGGTTGAGTTATATGACCTAGCACTAAGTAATAAAGAAGGGGTCGTTAACTTTTTTGCACACGAAACAGGTTGCCCAGCAGATGGATTAAAAGATACAGGAAGAGGCGGAGAAGGCAAAAACATACAGGTTAACGCAACAAAACTTGACACATGGTGGAAGGAAAAGGGAAAACCAAAAATCAATTTAATTAAAATAGATACTGAGGGAGCAGAACTTCTAGTACTCGAGGGGGCGATAGAATTATTAAAAGAGTGCCGGCCTGATATCTTTTTTGAGATGCAAGAAATTAATTATAAAGTTTATGGTTACTCATATTTTGATGTTTTAAATTTCTTTAAAAATATACAGTTTTCAGTATATACAGAATCAGGAGAAGTTCTAAACATCGAAAATACAAAAAAATTAATGGCAAACAACTATAATTTTATAGCGAAGTGGAATTAATAGGATAATTTTAAAAATATGACTATAATATGGAAATCAAATAACAATAAAAGATCTGACAATTTTGAAAAAATCAAAACTTTCTTAAAAGAAAGAAAGAAAGAAAATCCTAACTATAAAATCTTGGACGCCGGAGGTGCGGTTAACCCATGGGCTTCAGAATATACTGACGCATATCTGGATATACAGGATGTGCCGGGAAAAAGAGTGATCACAGGAGATATTCAATCACCCGAAGTGTGGAAAAAAGTCAATGAGGAAAACTTTGATTTTATAATTTGCTCGCACACACTTGAAGACATCAAAAATCCTGGTTTTGTAATTGAGAAAATTCTTGAAAATTGTAAGGAGGGATTTATATCGATTCCCAACAAGCATACAGAGATGAGTCATGTTGAATCTCTAAAGTATTTAGGATATTGCCACCACCAGTATATGTTTATGATGAAAGATGATACTCTTTTTGCGATTAGAAAGTTTGTTTTACTTCATAATTTTATAAAGCCCATAAATTTCTTACCGGGGATGGAATCAATTTCAAAGCTCTTTAAAAAGCTATCTGGCAAGACATTATTAATGAACCCAAGTTCCAGCAATTTATCTTGGGTAGATAAATCAATAAACAATCATGAATATGAATTGGCTTTTCTCTGGAAAGATAAGTTTGATTTCAAGTATTTAAATGATGATTTTTTATCAAAGGCAGACAAATATCTAAATGTCATAAAGAAGGAAATGCAAGATGGATTATAGAGGCCCAACCTTAATTCCCCAGATCCCCACTTTAGATACTCATAATTAATACAAACAATATGAATGACAACATTAACACTGAACAAAAAAATATGGAATTTGATCATCTTGGAATCCAGCGTGCAAACTTATTCAAGTTAAAGTTGTCTAGATTCTCTGAAACAAAGAATAGTAATATCTTACTAGAAATATTGAGAAACATTTTAAATTTTATACTATTCTTTCCCAGAATGATAATAAGAACAAGACGTAAAAATTACATCAATAATTACTATGATACACACAGTTCAGATATAGAAAAATTATTAAAAATTGTTACAGATGAAGCATCAAAAGAAGTCATAAAAACTCAAATAGACTTTATAAGAAATTATGATTATTCTGGTCACTATAATTATTTAAAGAAATCAGGTTTACTTAGTAAGCACATCTCTATTTTAGACAAGAATGAATACTTTCCCAATGGCGTAATAAAACTAACTGAAAGTGAAAAGTTTGTAGACGGCGGAGGATTTAATGGTGATACAGTTAGAGAATTTGTTAAACGAACAAACAATAAATTTGCGCACATCTTCAGTTTTGAACCAGACTCAAAAAACTATTCGGACTTACTAGCCGAAGTTAAAAACTTACATCTAACACCAAATCAAATAACCTGCTATCCAAAAGGTCTATATTCTAAAAATAAAACTGTTTCATTTTCACAAAAAGGCATTGGATCTTCAATATCCGAAGGTGGCACTGAAATCGTTGAAGTTGTAAGCTTAGACTCATTTTTAAGAGAATCAGAAATCAATGGAATAACGTACATAAAATTGGATGTAGAAGGATCTGAGTTAGAAGCACTCAAAGGAATGCAAAATATAATTATAAAAAACAAACCAAAACTGGCCATATGCGTATACCACCAAATGAAGGATTTTTGGGAAATTCCCTATTTTATAGAATCGTTAGACTTGGACTATAAAATATACTTCCGACAGCATTGTCTAGGTAGAACTGATACAATATGTTATGCCGTATAGTAAATTTTTATGAGTAAGAAAATTAGAATAGCATTTATAAAGTTTGGAGGCCTTTCTGCAGGAGGAACGGAAAAGTTTTTACAAAATATAGCCGTAAACCTTCCTGTTGATAAATTTTCAGTTGACTATTTTTATTGTAATTCAGCCCCATACATCGGTTCTGATTATACGCATGCGGATACCGACCAAAACAGAAAAAAATACATGGAAGACCATGGGGTCAATCTAATTAAATTTGATGTTAAAGCAAAGGATATCAATACATACACTCACGACTGGATTGGCACAAATTTTTGGGAATTTTTTGATGAAAGTAAGTATGATATTATCCAAACGGGTAGAGCTGGCCACCCTGAATATCCCTTCAGTAAGATCAAGAAGACCCCCATTGTGGATAGTATCCACACACTTGGAGGGGTAGATAATCGATACAACATATCTAGGGTAATGCATATAACAAAATGGAGCGCGAACCAATGGATAGGCATGGGTGGTGACAAAGAAAGGATTGTATACGTATCTCATCCCATGGAGATACAATCACATGAAGGAAACATAAGGGATAAACTTAAACTAGAGGGTATATTCGTATTAGGTTTTCACCAAAGAGATTCTGATGAAATTTTCTCTAATATCCCACTCGATGCTTACAAAAATATCGAAAGTGAAAAAACATTTTTTTTGATAATGGGAGGAAGTAAATTATATTCGGAGCAAGCAGAAAAATTAAAGTTAAAGAATTTTAAGCAATTATCTCATTCTGCAAAACCTCAAGATATTTATGATTTTCTGCAAACTCTTAATGTTTACGCTCATGGAAGAAAAGATGGTGAATTGAATTCTACAGCAATGGCAGAAGCAATGTATTTCGGACTACCCATAGTAAGTCATTCATCATCTTATGCAAATGGTCACATAGAATGTATCGGTGAAGGTGGAAGGGTCCTTGATAAAACCGAGGACTACGCCACCGAGCTTAAGAAGTTAATGGAAAACAGAGAATATTATAAATTCCGTTCTTCAGAGGCCAAAAAGAGATTCGGGGAAATGTACGAGTTAAAAAATCAAATATCTAAGATTGTTGATATATACAAAGATGTCATTCAAAACCCCTTCCCCAACAAGTTTCGAAGGCTATATTTTGACCTAGTAAATCGAATCAAGAAAATGTTGTATAATAGATATACATTACTGACATACAGAAAATTAAAGAAGATATTGAAGAAGTAACCAAATGAATAAACCAAAAGTAATATGTCTAATGCCGGTCAAGAATGAGGCTGATGTACTGCCTATTACTTTAAATGTGATATCTAAATATTGTGACACAGTAATCATCGCAGATCAGATGTCTGCCGACGGTTCAAGAGAAATATATAAAATGTTTCCAAACATCAGGGTTATAGACAACCCAAGAAATGGACATTCAAACCAGGTTAGATGGGACCTACTGAAGACGGCCAGACAATACGGCGACAACAACTTGATAATATCTTTAGATGCTGACGAGTATATACCACCAAAGCTATTTGAAAAGTTTTTGAATGAAACTGATTTTAAAGCTGGAGACAGCTTCAGATTTCCGTGGATACAACTTTGGAAATCTACTGATTATTTTAATGACACTGGTGTTTGGTACAGAAACTATCAAAGAGCAGCTTGGCTAGATGACGGAGTAACAAATTATGGAGAGGAAATTATAATTAATGACCACGTAGCTAGGGTACCTCCAGCTTTCCTAGATAATTGCAAAAAGATAGATAGCCTACCAATTATTCACCTACAATGGCTATCTTGGAATAAAACTCAATTCAAGCAAATATTATATCGTTGCACTGAATTAGTTAAAAAACCAAACGATTATATATCAATAAATTCTGCATATTCACACTCTTTAGATTGTGATATCTCAAAACTATCTAAAGTAAAACCAGAGTGGATAGATGATATTGATTCCCTAAAAACAGCAGAGAATTTAAAACCCACCTGGCATCTACAGGAAATCAAAAAATTATTCGATGAGCACGGCATATTATTCTTTGAGCCACTACAAATCTGGCATATAAAAGAACTAGAGGATGAATTTATTAAACAAACAGGAAGAAAGCCTGTATCGATTCAAGAAAATTCCATAATTAAAAACATTAAAAAAATTAAGCGGTATCTAATTAAACTTATACATTACTAAGATGTTATCCATAATCACCCCAAATTTAAATAATGGTAAATACCTAGAAGACAATATCAAGTCGATTATGTTAC
>CAJBHC010000088.1 GCA_903952785.1 uncultured bacterium
CTCCCTTATTTGTTCTTCCGTAAATTTACTCTTAATCATTATAATTTCGTTAATTAATAACATTGTATAACAAATACAAAAAGCAGACACTTTCATGTCCACTTCTTGGGGTACGGTTCAAATCGGGGTGTTTTTTGTCATATTATTGTATAATGATGGTAAGTAAGTTTTTGTCGGTTTTATTATTATAAATATTATTTCAATTATGATTTACGCAATATTAATTATTATTTTTGCCGTTGTCTTTTTTGTAAAGATGTCAGACGTTAATGGTCGTATAGACCAATTAAAGTCAGAGATTAATAAGTTAAAGCAACAAATTGGATCAGGGCAGAGTTCAGGACAAAGCGCAGTAGCGGGGGCTGGCGCAGTTGTTGGTTCTCAAACTCACACTCAAAGTCATCTTGTTCAATCATCAGATCTCAGTCCTGCAAAGCCTTTAAATAAAGAACCGCTACATCAACAAAATGAACATTCAAATGAACCTGGTCAAGGTGACATATTCCTAGCATGGCTCAAAGAAAACTGGCTTCTAAAAATTGGAGTCCTGATGATTCTTGTTGGATTTGGCTGGTTTGTCAGTTATGCATTTATGCACGATTGGATCGGTCCAGTTGGAAGAATTGCAATCGGAATTATAGCGGGAGCACTCATTGCAGTTTTTGGAACAATGAGACTCGGCAAAAACTTAACACAAGGAATTCTCTTCAGCGTACTTGGTTCAGCTCTCGTAATTATTTCTATCCTATCCGGCCAGTACTTCTATGAATTCTTTACTCCAATGATGGCGCTCGGATTAATTTTCATAGTTTCTTTCTATGTCAGCTTAACTGCGCTTGCATATTCCACAGAGAAATTAGCAATTTATGGACTTGTGATTTCCTTGCTCGCTCCACTAATATCGCATGTCGCATTTGACCTTGACCCAGTAGCAATGTATTTATATTTGCTTATTATATCAATCGCAACCGTTTGGGTTTCTATTGCGAAGGGTTGGAGAGCTGGTTTGCCAATTGGAATTACAGGAATCTTATTCTACAGTTTGCCAGTAATAATGAGTTCTCATGGTGGCGGTATCTTCACTGGCGATTCGACAAAATATTCAACACTTGCAATTGCTTATGTAATTTCATTCTTATATTTATTTATAAGCGCCTGGAGTTTGATTCAAAAAGATACGATAGAAAAAACGAAGAGCGGGAAGTCTGCGGGCGCTACATCTAATGATGTATTTCTAACTGTAGTGAGTACAATAATGATTCTTGGATTTACGATGAGTCTTGTGCCAACCATATTTCAATCACTGGTGCTGGCGCTATGGATGATAGCATTTGCAATCTCAGGATTTGTAGTATTTCAAACCACAAAAAATGAAAAACTATTTTACATTCATTCGCTTGTTGCAATTCTATTCTTGGCAATAGCAACTTCCGTTGAGCTAAGTGGAAAGACATTAACAGTGGCGTTTGCAATTGAAGTTGCAATTATTTCTATTGCGTCATTCTTGGTGACAAATAGAATTAATATTGCAAAAGCGTTTGGTGTACTAATGGTGGTTCCGATGATGATGTCGCTAGAAAGTATCGGATCATCTAAATGGTCATATGAATATGGCGCAGGAATTTTCCACGCTGACTTTGCTATCTTGCTTTTGATGGCAGTACTACTTGGGGTTTTGGGATTCTTCTATAGAGCTAATAAGCAATTGAATATCGATGGGACGGCAGAACGTGGATTTGGTTTCCATCATTTAGCGATAATTATTTCAACAGCGTATCTTTTCATTATAATTTGGCTATCATCTCACTCGGTAATGGCAAATCAAGATTCCGCAGTCTTGCTCAGCTTGTTTGTTTACACCGTTGCTGGCTTGGGAACATACTTTGTTGGACTATTTAATGGATATCACGTGTTAAAGGGGTATGGAACAGTTATGCTAGCTCTCGTTGTTCTCAGGTTAATCCTTGTCGATGTTTGGCAAATGGAGCTGGCGCTTCGCGTTGTTACGTTCATCGTTCTTGGAGTTATGTTTATAAGCACTGCCTTTATTTCCAAAAAGCAAAAGGACGAACATCCAGAAGTTGGGGCGGGAGGTGCTGGCGGACATGGCGGAATTAATAATAGTGTGTCCGGTAATTAATCTGTAATTATTATGCAAAAAATATGAAAAACACATCATTTAGAAATGGATCAATATTAGCGATTGTGGTATTTGCCCTTATTTTGTCTTTTCAAGCAGCTCAATCCGCGAAGGCCACTGTTAAAGATTGGCAACCGGTGACTGCTGTTGCAACGAGCACTAATGAAGAATTTATTAAGTCATATAAAAATTACATAAAGATACCACCACAAAATATTGTGGTTCCAACGGTGTTGGAAATTCCAATCAATACCAATCAAATATACAGTGATTATTTTGGCGTATACAATGAGACGCAGAAAAAGTTTATCCCGGAGCTTTTAGTGAATAGTAGTCAGGTGGATTCAAATAGTGTGAAG
Source organism: uncultured bacterium (assembly GCA_903952785.1). Taxonomy (GTDB): domain Bacteria; phylum Patescibacteriota; class Minisyncoccia; order Phycocordibacterales; family CAIZLB01; genus CAIJKW01. The sequence goes on from CAJBHC010000088.1 coordinate 2,500, forward strand.
GCGATAGATAGTAATACAAATGAAGACTTGGCGGGACTCTTTGATGGTAGGTATGAGACGATGAAAGATTTCTATTTGAACAAGGGAGAAGATAAGAGTTTGGCTAAGATATCAATTTATTATTCTAAACAAATAAAATCAGATTCATTAAATCTTTCTTTTGATTCTTATGTTTCAATGCCAACCGCTGTTACGCTCAAAGCCTACGTTGGTGGAACAGAAGTTGTGGTATTGAATAAAGTTAAGCCGACGTCTTCTAGAATTAATTTTCCAATAACTTTGTCCGACAAATGGATATTGGAACTTGAATATTCTCAGCCACTTAGAATATCAGAAATTCATTTGAATGACGCACTAAACTCTTTTAGTAAAAAAACTGTAAGATTTCTAGCTCTTCCTCAAAATAGCTATAAAATTTATGCTAACCCTGAAGTGGTTAATAGTTCATACGTTAATTATGGAGAGGCACCTAATTTGTCATCTTCTGTTGGAGTTAGAAAAGTTTCAAATTCATCTATTTTAAACAACCCCGCTTTTGTCCTTAGCGATACCGACGGTGATGGGGTGGCCAACATATTGGATAATTGTATTAATACTGCAAACTTTGATCAAGTTGACGTTGACCAAAATGGAAGAGGGGACGTTTGTGATGATTTTGATAGAGATGGAATAATAAATGTGGGCGATAATTGTGCGGACACACCAAACTATGATCAGAGAGATACAGATGGCGATAAAATTGGCGATGCATGTGATACGGATGAAAGTAGATTTACAGAAAAGTATCCATGGATCGTATGGGCGGGAATTGGTTTTGCAACGGTGGTCTTTTTGTCGCTATTGTTTGTTGCAGGGAATAAGATAAGGGAGGATAAGATGTTGGCGGAGCAAATGCCGGTGGAGCGGAAGCCTTCAGAGCGGACGCGAGCGGAGGGCGAGGATAGGAGGATGGAATAGGTGGTTTATGATGGACGGGGGGTTATAAAAAGGCTTCCAAATAATTAATGAGGCAATTCTTTTGCGAATCACGGCCGAAACTTTTACCCCCTAAATGGAAAATTGACCGTTTTTCGGTCAATTTTCCATATTAGGTTAATAGTTCCATCGTAATCAGGCCAATAGCCCCATCGTATTTATCTGGAATATGACGCACACCCTTATAGAACCAACCAATAGAATAAAATAGATGAATTTTAAGGAATGGTTTCGGCGCTCAAAATAAGGTCAGAATGTGCATTCCCACAGAATTGACCACCTAGTCAATTCTGTGTTGCACAGAATTGACTAGTATGTTAATATTGTGGGATGACCTACATATATAGATTTGCTGAAAAACGACTTAGAAATATGCTTTCCGAGAAGGAAATTGTGGCTGTAACTGGCCCCAGACAAGCTGGTAAAACTACTTTGGTGGCTCATGTTCTGTCTGGTATGGAAAACACAGCCTCTTATACATTTGATAAGCAATCTCTGGTAAAAGAGTTTAAAACTGATCCAGACGCTTTTTATGATAGATATATGAAGGGTAAATCTATTGTTTTCTTCGATGAAATACAATATGTAAAAAAAAGTGGGACAATACTTAAATATTTGTATGACACATATCCCGGTGTAAAAATAATTGTGTCAGGTTCTTCAGCTCCCGACATTGCAATTCAATCTTTAAAATATCTTGTAGGTAGGGTTCTAATACTTGAGGTAACACCTTTTTCACTGCAAGAGTTTATATCATATAAAAAACCAGATCTGTATAAACTCATGGAAGACAATAAGGACATAATAATTTATGAAAAAGAATTACAGCAAGTTACCTCCGAATATATGGCTTACGGAGGATATCCAAAGGTGGTGATTGAATCAGATTACACAAAAAAAGAATTAATATTGGAGAACATATATAACACCTTGTTTTTAAGAGAAGTTAGGGATATAGCGGGTCTTGTTGAATCTGATAAATTCAGCAGTCTTTTGAAGAGCCTTGCTATTATACAAGGAAGTCAAGTTGACTATAAAAAATTAAGCGAAGTGACGGGGTACACTTTCTTGTCATTGAAAAAATATATTAAGATTTTGGAAGATATTTATGTGTGTATTAAAGTCACTCCATACTTTAAAAACAAACTTAAAGAAATTTCAAAATCACCAAAGATATATTTTCTAGACACAGGTATTCGCAATTATATTTTGAATGACTTTAGAACTTTCATAGATCCAACAAGGCTAGATATTGGTCCCGTTTTAGAACAGGTGACGCTAAGGTGTTTGGGAGCGCCCATTAAAAAAGTTTATTATTGGAGAGATAAAAATCAAAATGAAATTGACTTCGTGTTAGAGGGAGTGGGTCTTGTACCTAATCTATATGAATGCAAATGGGCGTACGAGACTATAAAAGCAGATGCTTTAGTGTCTTTTAGAACAATACATGGCAAAATTGGTGGCAGTATGATTGTGTCATTTAATCCCAAGATTGATGGGGTTGGGGTGTGGAATGTCAAATAGAACATGTGGGAGTATTTGTTTGTTTAAGGGGTAACAATAGGATATACTATATATATTAAATAATGGATAATATCGAAAAAATAATTTTATGTATTTGAGAAGTCAAGATGTATTTTACGAGAGAGAGAGGGAGAGAGTAAATAAACCCTCGCGAAATATAAATTTCTCATTAAAAAACGTCGCGATTTTATTCATTTTCGTTTTTTTGTTTTTTGGATTGGCTGGGCGTGCGAGCGCAGCTACGGTGTATGTTTCAAATTCTGCCACGAATGGTTACGCGATAGGAATCGATTCAAATACGTATGCTCAAGCACAAAATAAAAGCACGCCATGGCTTACTTTAACCAAGGCAGTTTCAGCTGCTTCAAATAACGACACTATCGTGCTCAATGACGGTATTTATAATGAAGTGAGTGCGGTTATCGGTTCTAAATATGGTCTGACTATAACCAACGACAGTGTAACTGGGCTGGCGGGCGGAGTAATTATTAGGGCTGCTTCAGGTACATCAAGGGTTATTCATTTAAATCAAAATGGTAATACTTCCGCTGTTTATACTATTGGACCAATAGTTATTGATGCGAATAATGCTCAATCAAGTAGTTTAACATCTGATAGTGCTAATACCATTGCTGGTTTAATAATAAACGGCACAACGTTTTTAAATCCAACCGGAAGTTGGTTTTCAGGACATGCATCAAATTTTACTATGTCTGGCAACTGGGCGGCACAATCTAATACGGCAGGTGCTTTTATAGGGTTTGCATTAGGATCGGGTACAACATATGCAATATCAGATGGCACTATTACTCAAACAAATATTGGTGCTGTAAGTAATACTGCATTTGTTTTTTCTTCAGCTACAAGTACTATTGTAAATATTACAAATGTTAAGATAAATAAGACAACAGAAGTAATCGGTGGTACGCTGGTTGGTATTTCTGCCAACGGGCGCGTATCATTAACTGTATCGTCTAGCACCTTTAATTTTGTTGGTTCGGGGGCAACTTTGAGAGGAATTGTTGCTAACAATTTGCTTTCAGCACAAATTAACGGAAACACTTTTACTTATTTAGGCCCACCAACATCCGCGGCTGCAATTGAAATATCAAACGGTGCAAATGTCACAAATTTTGTTTCTGTTTATGATAATATCGGGAATTTAGGTTCAACAGTTGGGAGCACTATTTTTATAGGAAATGATAATGCTCCAGCAACACCGAACCAAATTAATAATATCGATATTTACAATAATAATATTACAGGTTCTAATCATGGTTATGCAGTAGGATATGTTACTGGAGCAAAAATCCATGACAATATATCTGATGGATTAGTTATTGGTATTTTGAGCAAATATTCTACCAATACACTTATTTATAATAATTTGGTGAAGAATTATGTTGGTGGAGGAGGCTTAAGAGACAAGGGAAGTACTGGGGCACATTTTTTTAATAATACTGTTGTTTCTGGGTCGTCGAGTTTGTACGGAATTCTTGTAACGGATACTGCGTCTGGAGGTTATTTTGAAAATAATATTATATATTCCGAACAAAATCTTACAAATTCTGCCCAAATAATAGCTGGTTCAGTTGCTTCACTTTTAAACAATAATTACTACACTACGGGAACTCTTAGTGTTGATTCTTGGATTTATCAGGGAACGTCCTACAACAGTTTGGCAGACTTTAAAAATGCTGGGCATGACACGAATAGTTTGTATATTAATCCACTTCTTATCTCAACTTCATCATCTAATTATAATCTACAACCTCTTTCCCCAGCAATCGACTCCGGTACCACCGCTTCCTGGATGACCTCCACCACCACCGACTTCTCTGGCAACCCCATCTACGGCACCCCAGACATCGGAGC
>CAJBHC010000089.1 GCA_903952785.1 uncultured bacterium
AGAAAAGTATATTTTATAAATATTTTGATTTTCAATTTCAGATCTTTTATACTGCACAGATAACTGACTACTAATCCAGATCATTGATTCAATCGCAACAACAGCAAAAGTTATGAAAATAGAGCAATAGATGATTACTTCTATTAAGGTAAAGCCAAACTTGGCCTTGTCTGACGCGTTTTTAATTGCTTTGTTTTTAAATATTATTTGCATAGTTATTTGATCCATTATTAATTTGCTTTAATTTCAAAAATTATTGGAGTGATTGATTCTGCAGATGTTCCATTCATATCATAAACAGAACCAACTCCAAAAATCCTATTCCCCATACACTCCAAGTCACTTACAGTACTATTGGTATCTATTGTTTGAATTATGTTTGAGAGATTATTAACATCTCTAATTTGAATCTTTGAATTAGTTTTTCCAGTCACCAAAAATAAATATTTGTTAGACAGTAGCATTGAATAAATACCCTCATTAACATCAATTGAATTTATCAGATCATACGAACTTGATGGCGATGTTGATGAATAGTCTCTTGTCATATTAATTTTAAATAATTCATTGTTTCCAGCACTTCTTCCAATATATATTTCTCCGTTTATTAGAATCATACTCCTAACATTTCCAAGCGATCCAAATAAATCATATGTGTTTAAAGGTGAGGATGTTGCAAATGTGGATGTCGAGGTGGGCGTTAAAGTAGATGTTGAAGTTGGATACGGCACAAAATCACAATTCAAACAAAAATCATTTATCTCCGGTTCCTTTGCTGTCGATATTAATAGATGTAAATATGTATCATACATAGGCCAAATATCTTGAACAGAGCTGTCCAACTCCCACTTTTTTTTGATTGCCGAGGAGAGCCCGTCATCAAGTTTATTCAGATCAATGGACAATAACTCTTCACCATTATTCTTCTTAAGTCCAAGAAAGAGGTTTGGATAAATTGCTGAAATTTTTGTTCCATAAACCGGATTGACCGATGAGGACCAAGGTATCTTATAATCCCCCGTTTTGATTAACTTTTTAGTAATCGAATCAAATTTAAATCTCTGAAGCACACTGTTTACACTTGAGTTTATTACAAATAGACTTTTGCCAACCACCGCTCCACTGGTTAGCCCTGGTCCAGAGTCCACTTCATCAAGTGGCATTTCAATATTTCTGTAATCATATACAGCTAAATCATAATCCGTAGTTGAAGCAGAATTTAAGCCAACAAAAAGATTTTGACCGTCGGAAACGATAAACACCGCCTCAGTTGAAGTTGATTTTACGGGAATATTTTTTACCACCATATTATAACCTCCCAATGTCCAATCGTATTCCCCGCCCTCACACAAATCACTTCTATTCATTAGAGATTCTGTAGTAACTTTTGTTGCATCAAATATTGTCTGACTAGAAACATCCTGAACTATTCTATATGGTGATCTTTCATTAATTCCAATAATATATGAATTGATAGGAATCAAAATCATAACCCAAATCATTAATGATGTTATTAGTTCTAATATAAGCATGGAGCAAAAAATTTAATTTATAATTAATACCCAGTGTATGAGATAAGTGAATACATTGGAGTAATTATTGAAACTGCAATAAACCCGACCCCAAGGCCAACAGCGATCATTGATATCGGCTCTATCAGTTTATTAACAAGCGCAATTCCATCGTCAAAAAATTCTTGATGAATATTAGCGATTGTTAGAAACGTGTCAGAAATGGACCCAGTCTGCTCACCGCAAACAATGAGCGGCACCCATATTTTGTTCTCCTTAGATATATCTTTACTTATACTTTTTGATAGCAATACACCGCTTTCAACCTCCCTTGCAACATTTAACAACTTAATCTTTTCCTTAGGAATTATTGCACCCATTGCACAATCCCGGAGGGATTCAACCAAAAGACCACTTGATGAAAAAACTTCACTGGCAATTCTAAAGCTAATTGAAGCAGAATAATGTTTTAAGAGATTTCCAAATACAGGAACTTTTACAAGAAACATTTCAATAATATTTTTAAATGCATTCATTCCGTTATTCTTAATAAATAGCGCAATTAAAGATATAGAGATGAGGCACACAACAAAGACCAGAGCGATGATATGGATAAGATATGTACTCAAGAAAAACAAAACTGATGTTGTCCAAGGAATACTAATTCTTCCACCGCTAAAGAGCGGCTTAATCTTAGGAACAATTATAATGAGAATCATCAAAATTAAGATACCGGAGACAACGAGAATTATGCATGGGTAAAGTAGGGCTAATAATAACTTTGATTTTGTCTTATCTATCCCCTTACTCATCTCACATACTCTACTTATGCCATTTGCAAGTTGTCCTCCACTTTCTGACTTTTTAATAATTGTTAATTCATATTCTCTTATAGGCAAATCTAAATCTTCAATAGATTGCCCAAATGTTTTACCTGATTTTAGATTTTCAATTATCCTATTTTTCCAATCAAAATTATTTTCATCACAAAAAACTTCCAAGGACTCTATCAAGGGAACCCCAGCGGAATATAATCTAGAAAACATTTTGAAATGACTAAGCATTTCTTTTCTCAATTTTGCTTTATTAATTTTTTTCATATTTTAGTTTGAGATTTTATTTTACAAATTAGGTACTATTAAACTTGACCGACCTTACTCCCCCTATCCTCCTCCATTGATTCATAAGTGAATTCTTCTTTGTATCTGTCATTGTCTGCTTTGCCAGAGTTTTCATCAGTAAATACGCCATACGCATCCCCGCCCTTGTTATTTATTAAACTTTCAAACATGGCAATCTGTTCAAAGTTCCAATTTGTACCACTCTCAACCTTTTCAAGTCTTTGATTGAATATTGCCCTAATAACCATTGATAGCTCATATGCGTCAGCTCCCAAGTAACGGCACCTCCTTATTGTCATTTTTACATCACGCGCGTGAATTGTTGTTATAACAGTGTGTCCAGTTAGAGCAAGATTCATAACACTTTTCATTGTGTCAGAATCTCTAACCTCCCCAACATAAAT
>CAJBHC010000090.1 GCA_903952785.1 uncultured bacterium
CAAGGAGAAGATGATCTTTATAAGACACAAGATACAGATTATCTAGCGGGAACTGGGGAGGTTGCAACAATGTCATACTATTCCGATGAAATAATTGACCTTAAGGATTTACCAAAGAAGATGCTCGCGTTTTCTCCATGCTTTAGAAGAGAAGCGGGAAGTCACGGTAAACAAACAAAGGGAGTTTATAGAGTTCATGAATTTTTCAAATTAGAGCAAGTTATTTTGTGTGAAGCTTCACATGAGATGTCAGTAAAATTTCACGAAGAATTAACTAGAAATGCTGAAGAGTTTCTGCAGGCGCTAGGGCTACCACACCATGTGGTTATAAACTGCGGAGGTGATATTGGACTTGGACAAGTTAAGAAATATGACATAGAAGCTTGGATGCCCTCAGAGAATAAATATGGAGAGACACATTCATCGTCATATTTTCACGATTTCCAAACAAGAAGATTAAATATCAGGTATCGCGATACAGAAGGAAAGTTACGTTTTGCCCATTCGTTAAACAATACTGCCATTGCAACACCCCGCGTCCTTATTTCCATTGTTGAAAACAATCAACAGGCCGATGGATCAATTGTCGTTCCTGAAATTCTTAGACCATACATGAGTGGTGTTTCTGTCATAAAGGCGCCTGATGCCACCGCCACGTCTTCCACCCACGTCTCTTCTGCCGTTTCCGCCGTGTCCGAGGTCGCCGAACCTCTCGCTTTAAACGAAGATGCAAAGGAATTATAGACATACAAAAGATGTTTTAAGACATTCCGCAGTTTATAAGAAGCGGAAGAAGATAAAAATCGTTAAGCGGATCATTTTAGCGATTCTTTTTCTTGCTGTTCTAATTGGACTTATCTTTGTTTTTAGAATGTCTACTTTTACTATATCTGAAATACAGATTAAGGGTTTGCAATCTGCAAATACTCAAGATGTTATAAATGAAGTTGAGAGGGAGGTTGATGGAAACTATGCACTTGTTTTTCCGAGAAAAAATATATTTTTCTATCCGAAGGATAAAATAAAAGAAGAATTACTAAATAAATTTAATACTTTTGCCGATGTTCAAATAAGAACTGTGGACACAAATAAATTGGAGGTTGCTATTGTGGAGAAAAATGCAACCGCTGTGTCTTGTCAGAGTGAATTTTCAATTATTGAAAGTACTTTTTCAAATTGCTTCTTTATAGACGCCTCTGCTCGGGCATTTCAGCCTGTTGTTGGAGAGCCAGACCAGAGTTTGACTAGGTATGTCGACAGTGGAGTTAATACGGCAACAAGCACTTTGACTGCGAGCATGATAGGAGAAATAGAGAAGGTTAAAACAAATTTGTCCGATAGAAATTTAGAAACTGGATTTATTAAAATTGTTGATTCAAAAACTGCTGAATTTCAGATATTGAATAATGGTAAAATAATAATTTCTCTACCCGTTGGGGAAGATTTTCTAAGTGTTTTGGATACGGCACTCAATACTAAGATGATCTCGGGTGGCGTAATATTTGATTATGTTGACGCTAGGTTTGGTAATAAGGTGTTTTTTAAATTACACGATGGGAAAAGTCAGTCCAGTGAAGCTGGTGTTTCTGTTTCTGGAGCGTCAAGTACAGCTTCATCGTCAAAAAAAGTCAAAAACTCATTAGTTAGAACAATAAAAACTGCGACAACTACGGTGATAAAAGCAACAACAAGCAAAGTTCAAAACAAGAAGAGATAAAACAATAACTTATCCCCATTGTCTTTTCAACTTTGTTTGGAGGTAAATAGAAGTATGATACAATAAATATGAGTTATTTATGAATGATGAATTAAATCGACAAAAGAATCTTTATCAAGGCAACTATGATAATGATTATATAAATAGTATAAAAGCTAACTCAGATTATTCTGCTGATTTGTCTAATCGTATTACTCTTTCTGAGACTCCAAAATATATGAATCTCGGTGCCCCAAGGGATAGAGACGAGGAAGATATGGCTCATCACGAGAAGAATATGAAATCTCTATCAGGGACAAGTGATAAAATAAACTCGGCATTTTCAGCCTTAGGCTTTACTCCAAGAAAAAAGGCCACTCTTTTGGTTGCACCAAGACAAAAAGTTGGAATCTCCGTTTTCTTGGCAAGATATTTAAATCTATATCTTCATGGTCCTCACTTTAAGATGAGCAAACCAAGCGGTCTTGGAACTCACACCATTTCGTCAAAAATAAAATGGGGCGTTTTAATTGTTTTTCTGGCGATTTCCGTTTCTTCTTTCTTAACCCAATCGGTTTTGTACATCAAAGATTATTTTACTGGAAACAATGATGCTGTTGCAATTAATTTTAATCAACCGTCTGGTGATTTATTGGCAACACACTCAGCCTCTTCAACTGAACAAAAAGGGTCTGATGATGGAACTGTTGTGAATGGTAGTTCTACTAGCCAGAAGATTGGCAAAGCTCCACAGTATAGATTAAATGACATCGCTCACTTTCCTGTGCTTTCTGCCAAATCTTTTCTAGTAGCTGATTTGGTGACTGGAGAATATATTAAAGAAAGTCAAAATCTAGGTAATTATCCTCTAGCTTCTGTTTCAAAATTAATGACCGCCTTAATTACGCATGAGAAGATTGATCCAAAAAGTATGGCGATAGTTTCAAGGAGTTCATATAACACATACGGCACGCAGGGTGAACTATTGTTGGGCGAAGCAATAAGGGTAAGTGACTTGATGTACCCTCTACTTATGGAGTCAAGCAACGATGGCGCTGAAGTTTTGGCTGACTCCTATGGTCATGACAAATTCATGGTGGAGATGAATAAAAAGGCAGCGGTATTGGGGATGAATGACACATACTACAATGACCCAAGCGGTCTTGATCCAAAAAACGTCTCAACAGTTGAGGATCAATTTAAATTAGCAAAATATATTTTTGAAAGCGCGCCAGTAATCTTTGATCTCACAAGAGTTAGACAATTTGAAATTTTAAACCACAGATGGTACAACAAAAATAAGACGCTGAATATGCCTGAGTTTATTGGAGGAAAGAATGGCTTTATCGATGAATCCAAGCAAACCACAGTTTCTCTTTTTGATATTCAAATGGCAAAGGGTGGTAAAAGAAAAGTTGCAATCATGCTATTGAAATCCAACGATAGGGAAGGGGACGTTGTTAAAATTTTGAAATTTTTGAAAAAGAATGGGTATTACGAGATGAATGCAACTAGTACGGAGTAGGGGGGTAGACAATCCTCGTGGAGTCTTGGGGTCCTGCCTGTGTAAAGTCAGAAAAAGGCTGCGTAGTAAATATATCATATATGATATATTGAGCTTGACATCTAAAACCGTATCGTTTAAAATATAAGTGTCAGAGAAGGTCTTTGACAATCTAAAGTAAAGTCACCCGGTGGTGGTTTTGCCAAATCGCCCAGTAGGCGATTGTGCTCAATCGCCCTTCCTCTGAAGGTTAGATTGTTTGAGGACTTTATCTATTTTCCTCTTCTATTTCGCTTACACGTCAATGTAATTTTCCAGAGGGGGGATGAGTTAGCAATGAGCTGACAATGCGCGTCTAGTCAACGCACATCGTAGAATCCCCCTTAATTACAAACCGATATGTTTAAAGCAATAGGTTTGGTTGTCCTGCTCATTGCAGTCCGTCTTCTAATGCCTGGTCTCTTTATGGCATTCGATGAAGCGGGAACAAAGTTCTTTCGTGCGATTGGTCGCACAGCGGATATGGTTGATCCTGCAAACTTAAAACTCTCAGGATTATCTAATTCCGCTCCAGCTGGCATTAATTATGTGCCAAAACCAAATTTAACTTCAAACAGCTTCCGATAGTACAGAACACGGAGGCTACAAAAACACGAGGCTTTTGCCTCATCAATTGATGTTGGCGTGCAGCACGCCGATGTATCAAGAGACCGCTCCAATACGGGGCGGTTTTTTTTAATTCACACAAATTACTTGGGGTGAGCTTGGAGTTTTAAATGTTCAAGCTGTTGAACATGGTTGACAACATGCAGATGATCAGTAAGCTTATATCCGGACCTTGTAATTGGGTCGTATGTGAAAATTTGAAAATACTAACCACTAGAGACTGAAAAATGAAAGTAGCAACTGTGATTCGTAATGGCAGAAAACATTGGAGTTCGGTAAATAATGGGTGGGAGAACTTGGCAGAGCCGTGGCTTAAAGAGAACAACGGCAAAATCATCCACCATAAACAGTATCCAAATTTGGTTATCATTGTTGGAGATTATGCTGTTGTCTCGCGCCAGTTAGAGGCTTGGTTTATAGAGGATCGTGATGATGATTGCGAATATTCTAATCCAAACTGTAATGGTGATCGTGACAGCTTTGTAGATCTGGATATCATGTGTGATGGAAATAATCCTGAAGCCCCAAATGATCTTGATGATCTTTGTCTGTACTATCTCACAGAAGATCCGGATGGTCTTGACGATGATGCATTGTTTTCACTCGCGGATTCTTCCGAGGAGATAGTTCACCATGAGGAAACTTTGTTAGCCCGCCGGTATGAGCAATTCTACCCAGAGGTCAGTTGAATTCCTTGCTTTACTGTGATTCCTTAGCCCGAGAGGGCTGTCAACTACAATCCCTAAACACCCTACCGATATGCAAAACGGAACCCCCCGCTATGCAAATTGGTGGGGTGTTCTATTAATTAGTAAAATTGTGAAAAATATTGTATGCTTTGCCATAACATGTCTATTATATTGATAAGTATTTGCGCATTCATATTCACTGTCCTTGGGGGGCTTTTTGCTCTAAGGTTTAAGGATAAATTGCATCTAATCATCGGGTTTTCTGCAGGTGCCATTTTAGGCGTTGCCTTTTTTGATTTAATTCCTGAAGCGATTGAGCTTGCGGGGGATTCTTTTGAAGTAGACAAAATTGTCTCATTGGTAGCGGTTGGCTTTCTACTATATATGCTTGTGGATAGATTTGTTATATCTCATAGTCACAAGACTGGTGAATATTGTGAATGCGATCATGAACATAAGCATGAACACACGCATGAGCACTCTCATGAACATGCTGACGCTCATGATCACAAACACTCTCATGGTGAAATTTTAGAAAATAATAAGCAAAGTAGAAAAGGTTCTCTTGGTGCGCTCAGTCTATCAGTTCACAGCTTCTTGGACGGTATTTCAATTGGTATAGCTTTTCAAGTATCTAACGAGGTTGGAATTATTGTAACAACAGCGGTTTTGATTCATAAGTTTGCCGATGGGCTAACTACTGTAAATATGATTTTGAAGAACAATGGAGGAAAAGAGCGGGCGTTGAAGTGGCTTGCAATTAATGCTATCGCTCCAGCTGTAGGAGTAAGCTCAACTCTATTTTTTACAATTCCTAAAACTGCGCTTGGCTTGATCTTGGCGATGTTTGCTGGCTTCTTTATTTACATTGCATCAAGTAACATGATTCCAGAGAGTCATCATGAGCATTCAACAAAGTGGACAACAGTTATGACAGTTCTTGGTATGGCAGTTTTGTATGTTGCAATAACTTTGGCAGGAGTTTAATTATGAGCCCGCTTGCCCTAGTTGCTCTGTGCTGGCAGGTAAAAACTTTAGATAAGATATTCAGAAAAATATAAATAATTATGAACAAAAATTTCTCTTTTAAAATTGAAAAAGAATTGGAACAAGGAACCATGGCGCGAGCTGGGGTGATCCATACACCTCATGGTGATATAAAAACTCCTGCATTTGTTACTGTTGGAACAAAGGCAACAGTCAAAGCCGTTCCACCTGAGATGCTCCAGGATCTAGGTGCGCAAGTTGCCTTGGCTAATACATATCATTTATATTTGCAACCCGGAGAGAAGACAATAAAAAATCATGGAGGAATTCATAAATTCATGAATTGGTCAGGACCTACAATGACAGATTCGGGAGGTTTTCAAGTTTTTTCATTAGGAAGTGCATTTGGCAAAGGAATTTCAAAATTGATTAAGGGAAGAAATGCGAACAAAAACTTTGGATCAGATTTTGAAGATGAAATTCCGCTTCCAGAGCAGTCAGAATCTACTTTGAATAAAGGGGTGGTGGAAAAGGTTCTATCAACTCGCGATGGGGAAGATCAAGTGATGCAATCCGCAAAAATTGACGCACAAGGTGTGATGTTTAGATCAATCATCGATGGAAGTGCCCACTATTTTACACCTGAGAAATCTATTCAAATTCAAAATGATATTGGCGCTGATATTATTTTTGCATTCGATGAATGCACATCTCCTCATGAGTCTCTTCACTATCAAGCGGAAGCATTGGATAGAACTCACAGATGGGCAAAGCAATGTTTGTCATATCATTTGAAGAGCGGTCATGCCGAGGATCAGGCGCTTTTTGCAGTAGTTCAAGGAGGAAGACATGAGAGTCTTAGACGCGAAAGTGCGCAAGCTCTTGCCGAGATGAATATTGATGGAGAACATTTTGACGGATATGGTATTGGTGGGTCATTTGAAAAAGAGGATATGGGCGATGCTGTAAGATGGGTCAATAGTGAGCTGCCAAAAAACAAGCCAAGACACCTGCTTGGGATTGGTGAGCCAGAGGATCTTTTTGATGCGGTTGAGAATGGTTGTGATTTATTTGACTGCGTGATGCCAACAAGAAACGCAAGAAATGGTGGGTTGCTAACTCGTGCGGGGAAAATAAATATTTTAAATACTGAATATAGGGAAGACTTACGTCCAATAGAGGAGGGTTGCGGATGTTATACTTGCAAGAATTATACTAGAAGTTATGTGGCACATCTTTTTAGGGCAAAAGAAATGCTAGCTGGGACACTTGCGAGCGTTCACAACCTATACTTTTTGATACATTTGGTAGATGAAATGCGCCGGGCAATTTTAGATGGAAATTTTAAAGAGATGAAGGATGAGTTTTTGAAAAGTTGGCGGGGTTTTTGAGGGGGTGGAAATAGGCGGCGTAAAATACACAGTCTGAAATAAAATTTTCCGTTGGCTCCATTTTATGGCTGATACCCAGGAGAAGATGGAGAGTGGGGAGGTTCTGAAGGTTCTGAATCGATGAAATTTTGTAATATTTCTTTAATATTGTCTTCTGGTTCTATGGACCAGTGTATTTGGCTAGTGGAACCTTGACGTCTGATAAACCCCCTTTCTTTTAATTTTTGAATAATAGGGTATAGGGTCGCCCTTGGTATTTTAGATGCTCTTACTGTTTCCGATAACATCATTGGTCCATTGTGATATAAAATAGTCAAAACTCTTATCTCTCTTTTGGATAACTGAAAAATCTTTATTCCATTTTCATTGATTAGTATAGTCATTTTTTAAAAATTAGAAATATTCTACTAGTGTAGAGCAAGGATGTAAAGTTATAGATATAAAGTTATGTTGTAAAACTTTTGGGGTATTATGTAAAAGTGACGGAAAAACCGTCAACTTTCCAAAATAGGCAGTGTCCTTGAGGGTAACTTAAGTCCTAACTTGGGGGCTAAAATAAAAAGATGACGGAAAAACCGTCAATTTTACATAAAGGGGTGAAATTTCTGGAGATGAATTTTTGCTGGGCAACATCAGAAACAACTTCCCGCGATGAACTTCTCTGCCGCCTCCATATTGTCTGGACCATTTACTGATTGCCATTTTTTAAATTCGAAAGCTTTAAGTGGATAGTTTGAAAGATTTGCAAATAGTGTATGAGGTAGACCAACTTCTCCGTCTCGCGTTTCAATTTCTGGAAAATCAAAAATTTCTCGCGACAAAATATAGAATCCATTTGCAAAATAATCTAAAACTTTTTCACCGTCCTCTTTATTGTGTCGTCTGAAGCTTGTAGCAAAATTATTTTCTATATTTATTCCCCAATAGTTATGGGGCATAACAGCATGAGAAATTCCAATCCCCGGCACGGCGCATTCCAATGCCTTTTTGATGTCTCCTTCAAGTAGTAGGTCATCGCAATTGGAAACGCAAAACACACCTTCGCCAATTATATCTTTGCAGAGCTTGAGTGCAGACAGGGTCCCTTTCTTGTGTTCCGCGTTTTGAATAATGTACGAGATGTTGTGATTTTTATAAGTATCACAAAAATATTCTTTTATCATCCACCCCAGCTCATCATTTATTACAAAAATAATATCAGATACGTGATTTAGATATGGCAGAATGACATAATCAAGTAGGGTTTTGTTGCCAAGTTTAATCAATCCCTTAGGAATTTCTTTGGTTAGGGGATAGAAGCGGGTACCCTTTCCGGCGGCGAGGATTATCAGCTTCATTTTCTCTTTCTCTTCAGTGATTATTTTAATTGGCTCCATATTGACCTTATTTTAACACATATTTTGGAGGTTTGGGTGTGAATATTTAATTAGCACGCCTTTGTGCTTGACAAAAATGTATAACGTGCTATGATGTATGGGTCGATCAGCTGTGACCTCAGGGTTCAGTCTGTCGATGGGCGTTTCTCGGCTCCGTGCCGGATATTGCTCAAATTGTTGCCTCCCGTACCTCAGGTGGATATCACTGAGGGAAGAAAAGACCAATGGTCTTAGGGAAATAGGCATTTGATAGTCCAAACAAGTAGATGGAGGTTGATCTGGTGCCAAGATCTGTCCAGAAGTTGACTTGTGTGCATACTCCCGCAAGGGAGTCGGTCAGAGAGCCCCCTTTTGTTTCTTCAGGGGGTGGAAATGCTAGCGGTACCGCTGGCTAGGATAAAAAGATATTTGACGGGTTAGGCAATCCCGTAAAAATCATTATCCGAATTCACATTTCGCGATATTTTGGAGGCGCCCCTGCGCCCCGGAATGTGACAAAAGAATACTAAGCCTTGGTCGGTTTCGCTTTCGAGCGAGACCGGCCACTTTTTTTTGCCTAATTTTGTCTTTTAAATACGCAAATGCTATTATCAATACACGATGAAATCCAAAACTGATTCAAATAAGTCCAAAAAGTCCAATAAAGGTGCAAAGGTAGATAAGACCGCGGACCTTGATAAAAACTCTGGTGTTTTTCAACTCTCCACAGAATATACCCCAGCTGGAGATCAACCGCAGGCTATTTCAAAATTGCTAACAGGGCTTGATAAGGGTTTAAGATACCAAACTCTCTTCGGAGTAACAGGATCTGGAAAGACATACACAATGGCCAATGTCATTGCAAAAGTTGGAAAGCCAACCTTGGTTATTGCTCACAACAAAACTTTAGCCGCTCAATTAGCGCAAGAGTATAGGGAATTTTTTCCAAATAACGCGGTGCATTATTTTGTATCATATTATGACTACTATCAACCAGAAGCGTATATTTCCGCATCTGATACATATATAGAGAAGGAAGCTCAAATCAATGAAGAAATTGAGCGTCTTCGTCATGCTTCAACTCAGGCCTTGCTCACTCGTAAGGATGTAATTATTGTTGCATCAGTTTCTTGTATTTATGGATTGGGGTCACCGAAGGAGTATGAGAAAGTGAATTTTAAAATTGAAAAGGGAATGAAAGCGGATAGAGGAGAATTTGTCAGACGATTAATAGGAATGTATTTTGAAAGAACAAATGCAGATCTGACGCCCGGAACTTTTAGAGCAATGGGAAATTCTATTGAAATAATGCCAGTGAGTGAGAGGGTTGTTTATAAAGTGAAGATTGAGAAAGGAGACGCTGGAGAAATAGTTTCTGAAATTACAATAATTGATGCGATAACTAGAAATATAATTGAAGATACAAACGCTCTGTTTTTGTTCCCAGCAAAACACTTCGTCACCCCTGAAAATGAAAGAGCTCGGGCTGTTGCTGATATTAAGGCGGAGCTTGATAAGCGCCTCAAGGAATTGGACGCTGAAGGAAAAATAATTGAAGCGGAGCGCCTTCGCAGAAGAACCACATATGACTTGGCGTTAATAAAAGAAGTTGGATATTGTAATGGAATTGAAAATTACTCCCGTCACTTTTCCGGAATGGCCCCAGGTGAGGCGCCTGATACATTGCTTTCATATTTTCCACATAATGAAGATGGGACACCTGATTTTTTGACTGTAATAGATGAGTCACACGTTGCAGTACCACAACTAAATGGAATGTTTGCAGGAGATGCATCGAGGAAAAAGAATTTGATTGATTATGGATTTAGATTGCCTTCAGCAGCAGATAACCGACCGCTGAAGTTTAATGAGTTTGAGCAGAGAGTTGGTCAAGTTATCTTTACTACAGCCACCCCAGGAAAGTTTGAGTTTGAATATAGTAAGCAGATTGTAGAACAAATTATTAGACCAACTGGATTAATTGATCCAGTGCTTATCGTAAAGCCGGTTACTGCGCTCGCAAAGGCAAAGGCTAGCAAAGATGTGGATGGAAAAGTAATTCCCGCACGAGACGCTAACACCGGACAGATTTTTGATTTTATAGAAGAGGCCAAGAAGGTAATAAAAAAGAATCAGCGTGCCATTGCAACAACTTTAACAAAGAAGATGGCAGAGGATTTAACAGAATATTTAAAGGAGCAGGGGATTAAGACGGCCTATATTCACAGTGATGTTATGACATTGGAGCGTATTCAAATTCTAACTGATTTTAGACGTGGCGTTTATGATATTTTGGTTGGAGTCAACCTTCTTCGTGAAGGATTAGACCTGCCAGAAGTATCTTTGATTGGAATCTTGGATGCTGATAAGGAGGGATTCCTAAGGTCTGAATCTGCTCTTATTCAAACAATCGGACGTGCCGCAAGAAATGTAGATGGTAGAGTTATTTTGTATGCTGATCATATGACTGGTTCAATGGAGAGATCAATTAAAGAAACCGAGAGAAGACGCGGGCTTCAACTTGCATACAATAAGGAACACGGAATCACTCCTCAGACAATTATAAAAAGAATTAATGATATTACAGACCACATTAAAAGCGAACATCAGAAGACTGTGGGCAAATTAATTCTTTTGGATGAATTGGAATTTGCAAAAAATCCGGACAAACTAATTAAGTCTAAAGAAAAGCAAATGGAAGAAGCAGTAAAGATTTTGGATTTTGAAACAGCTGCAATTTTGCGTGATGAGATAAAAGAACTATCAGAGCGAACACTTAAAAAACAAAAGAAAGAAGCTAAAGAAAAGCGCGAAGTGAATAAGGGGTCAAGAGCAAGAAAGCAGATGTTAGAATAGTCGTAGACTGTTAGGATAGTCGAGCGTACTTTGCTACAACAGCAAAACTGTTGGGGATGTAATTGTTTAAAAAACGTAAAGAATCAGAATGTTTATTGTAAATTTAGTATTTATGATAGTATTATAAAATATGACAACATGGCTTACATTGGCTTTTGCCGCTGCTTTTTTTAAGGCCTTTGCAACAATATCGGAAAAAGAGATTTTATTAAAAAAAGATATATTTGATTATGTTTCTGCTGGAAGCTTTTTGGTTGCAATAATTTCCACCCCATTACTTTATTTTGTTAAAGATATGTCTTTAACTTTAGAAACAATATTTTTTATATTTGCATCTTCAATATTATCTGTCACCTGCGCTTTGTCTTTGAGTTATATCGTAAAAAAGTTGGACATCAGTGAATCCAGCGCGTTAATTTCTGTTACGCCGATTATGGTTGCAATCTTTGGAGCCTTTTTGATAAAAGAGTTTTTGTCTTGGATCCAGGTTTTAGGAATCATTACCTCTTCAATTGGACTATTCGTGTTGGAATTTAAAACAAAGGGCGGTGTTGATTCTAAAAATTTAAGAAATGAATATACCGGTCCCGTAAGTGGTAGAATCAAGATTTATACGATTTTGCTTTTAGGCCTTGTTACCTTTGGACTTTCTTCAATTGCAGATAGATTTATAATTCACTATGTTGGAGTTGATCCATTGTTGTTTTTGGTTATCATACAATTATTTATA
The DNA here is from genome assembly GCA_903952785.1 of uncultured bacterium. Classification (GTDB taxonomy): domain Bacteria; phylum Patescibacteriota; class Minisyncoccia; order Phycocordibacterales; family CAIZLB01; genus CAIJKW01. Next base: position 11,875 of record CAJBHC010000090.1, read on the forward strand.
ACTTTGAACATGTTTATCTTTGATGTTGTTAAAAATGCCTTTTCTGAAAAAGGCACCAAACAAAATAAATTTATCGACACAGGGCTTTTAATGCAAAAGGCTTTTTGGGCTAATATAATTTTTATTATTGCTCATAGAATAGCTCATGTCTTTGCTATAAATTTGATTGCCGCAAGTATTTTAAACGCTGTAAAACAAGTTAATGTTATTGTACTTACAGTATTTGGAGGGAAAATATTTAAAGAGGAAAATTTGATTAAAAAAACTTTTGCTTGTGTGATTATTTTGGTTGGAGTAGTTATGGTTATCTTGTAGTTTGATCTTAATTTACACAAAATTTACATACACAATACTAGTTTGTTGATGATTCCAGTATGGGGTGTTGCTGGTGTTTATTTTACTATGGTTGCAAAACTATTGGGGATTTAATTGTTTTGGTTTGCTTATTCCTGTCTTTGTAATAAAAGTGATGGAGCGGGGATAGATATGGCAAAGGCCACGTCGAGAGTTTCTCGCCGTGGCCTGTTGGCAAGTAAAAGACCTTTATCCCAGTGGTTGTTGAACCCCCTCTTTCTCAAAAGAGTTCCACCTTCGAAACACAAATTCGCACGTAGCGATAAGTCCAGCGAAGGCACGGTTTAAGGAATACATAGTTGCAGTAACTGGAGGTTGTCTTGCATATTTTGAAATTTCCCGTCCAAGTATGTCCAAGCAATCAAGCATTTCCTTGATCTGTTTGGAGACTCGTCCACTGCCATCGCCTGGTCGTCCAGATGAATATTTGAGTTCGTCTTTTGGAATATAAGACTTGATCAGGGCTATCGCCTCATTGAGGGGTGATTCGGACAGTATTCCAGTTATACGGCTTGTTTGAAAGCAGGCGAAATAAACCGCCTCGAAAACATCAAATAATACTTCCGGGTTATCTTTGTCTAATGTTAGCATGGTTTTGTTTCTGTTGGCTTGAATTTCTGCGGGTTCGGGAGTCGTTCCTAAATCCTCACAGATTGTAGCACTAGAGAGGTGGAAGTCAATTTTACCTTTGCTTCTTAGTCTAAAATACTCTATACTAACGGTAACGGCCAAACGAGCCGGTTTTTGTCGTTCCGTAATTACAACAATATATATGAGCAATTCATCAAAAAATAACAATAAAAAGAAAGGCTTGAAAAGCCCTATTGTTAAGCCTAAAAAGGCCGTTAACGCTAAAACTACTGATCCACACATCGGTACGCTTGTTCATGATACACAGCACGGCGCCCCTCATGGAACCACAAACAATCCAGCTCTCACTGGGGACATAATAAGTATAAGAGGGGCCAGAACTCACAACCTCAAAAACATCACCGTTGATATGCCAAGAAACAAGATGGTGGTAATAACTGGACTCTCTGGTTCTGGAAAATCATCTCTCGCCTTTGATACAATTTTTGCAGAAGGACAAAGAAGATATATTGAGTCACTTTCATCTTATGCGCGTCAATTTTTGCGTCAATTACAAAAGCCAGATGTTGATGAAATAGTTGGACTTTCTCCTGCAATTTCAATTGATCAAAAATCAAGATCAAATAATCCTCGCTCAACGGTAGCAACCATAACAGAAATTTATGATTATTTGCGTATTCTTTTTGCAAGAATCGGAAAGCCGCATTGTTTAACTTGTGGAAGAGAAATCAAAAAACTTTCCAAGGAAGAAATTCTTTCAACAATTTTTAATACTGTTACTCAATCGTCAAATTCCTCAAGCAAAGTGATGGGGGTTGATATTGATAAAGCGATGTTCAAAATCTATGCCCCAGTTGTAATTGGAAGAAAGGGGGAATATTATCAAATGCTTTATGATCTTTTAGGAAAGGGATATGAGGAAGTCAGAATTGATGGCGAGATAAAAAACCTGCGTCATCAAATAATTCTTTCAAAAACCAAAAAACATAATATTGATGTATTGGTTGATCAATTTTATATTTCAGAAATAGGTGATAATTCCGCAAGTTTCAGAGAGCGCTTAAATGAGGCGGTTGAAAAAGCACTTCATGAGGCAGATGGATTAATTAGAATAATAAGCGATGCTGACGAGGCAATTGCAAACGGCGGGGGAGGCGGTGCGAAGGTTGGCCCAGATGGCAAGAAAATAAAAACAAAATCAAAAGGGGACGCTGCAGAAGCACAAGTTGGCCACCTCATCTCATCAAAATTCATGTGCCCACATGATGGATTTTCATTCCCAGAAGTGGAACCAAGACTTTTCTCCTTCAACTCTCCCTATGGAGCGTGCCCTGAGTGTAACGGTCTTGGAACTCGGGAATTTTTTATTAAAGACCCATGTCCGGTTTGTAAGGGGGCGCGTCTGCGACCTGAAGCACTCTATGTTTTTCTTAAATCCGCAAACCAAATGGATTCAATTGTCGATACAGTTGGGGAAACAAAAAGAAATGATAATAAAAATATAAATATTGTCGATCTAACAAAGATGACAATTCAAACTTCTATTAAATTCTTTGAGACATTGCCGTTAACCCCAACAGAGGCGGATATTTCAAGAATCGTAATAAAAGAAATTGTTTCAAGGCTTAAGTTTATGGAAAACGTGGGAATAGAATACCTTTCGCTAGATAGACGTGCAAACACCCTCTCAGGTGGAGAAGCACAGCGTATTAGACTTGCTTCACAGCTTGGATCGGGGCTTGTTGGTGCGATGTATGTATTGGACGAACCGACAATCGGCCTTCATCAGCGCGATAATGATCGTTTGATTCACACACTATTGCAGTTGCGTGATATGGGCAACTCAGTGATTGTTGTTGAGCACGATGAAGATACAATCTTTGCATCGGACTATATTGTTGATATTGGGCCAGGTGCAGGAGTTCATGGTGGGCACGTTGTCGTCTCCGGTTGGCTTGATAAGCTTTTGACATCAAAGAAAAATGAGTCAGCTTCAGTTACACTTGAATATTTAAGAGGGGAGAAGGTAATTGAATTACCTGAGCGGAGGCGCGATGAAAATAATGGCTGGATAAAAATTGTTGGCGCAACAGTTAACAATATTAAAAATGTAAATGTTGATGTTCCACTAGGTAGAATGACATCTGTCACAGGCGTATCTGGTTCTGGAAAATCTTCTTTTGTATATGAGGTGTTGCATAAAAATCTGCTTGCTCGATTGGACCGCGATCACAGAAGTGCAAATATTTATAATTGCGCAAGTTTCTCCGGTACAGAATATTTGGGAAGAACTGTCTTGATTGACCAATCGCCAATTGGAAGAACACCAAGATCAAATCCTGCAACTTATACGGGTGCCTTTACTCACATTAGAGATCTCTTTGCTGAAACAATAGAGGCTCGCGCTCGCGGATGGAAATCAAGCAGATTTAGCTTCAACGTAAAAGGTGGACGATGTGAAAACTGCCAAGGAAACGGAATGATTGAAGTTGAGATGCACTTCTTGCCTACAGTTTACGTGACATGTGATATATGTAATGGAAAAAGATTCATGAAAGAAACTTTGGAAGTTAAGTATAAAAATAAAAGTATTTACGATGTATTGAAAATGACAGTTGAAGAAGCTAATATTTTCTTTGAAGATATCCCATCTATTTCTGATCGTCTAAAAACTTTGCAAGAAGTTGGTCTTGGATATTTGGAACTTGGACAATCTGCAACAACTCTTTCTGGCGGAGAAGCACAACGTGTAAAAGTCTCTGCGGAGCTTTATAGAGAGCATATTCAAAAAACAATTTATCTTTTGGATGAGCCAACTATTGGTCTGCACTACGAAGACGTTAGAAAGCTGATTGATATTTTACAAAGACTGGTGAGAAGAGGAAACACTGTTGTGATTATTGAACACAACATGGATATTATTAAATGTTCAGATTATATTATCGATATTGGTCCCGAGGGAGGGGACAAGGGTGGTAAAATTGTGGCAGTGGGAACACCAGAAGAGGTTGCAAAGAATCCTGCAAGTTATACAGGACAGCATTTGAATAAGGTGTTGAAGAAGTGGCATTTTTCTGAGTAAAAAAATAAGCAAAAAAATAACCGGTGACCCCCGCGAGGGGACCACCGGCCGGCAGGAGGATTGGAGGGCGTTCGCATGGGAGGCGCGAGGGCCTCAGGGCGTTTCAACTTCTCCTTTCTATGTGCCGTATCTGGGCGGGAGCGGGGTGGGGTCCGCGAGACATTTGGTCGTACCTGCCGTAATTGGCTGGTGGTCTCTAGGACGGAACCCCTGTGTGGAACCCCGCTGTCGCCGCTTTTCGCGCATTGTCCGCTGGTCGTCGCCGGCTAGGCGCGTGTTTCTAGCCGGCGGGACAAATCCGATTATGTTCCACTATCACTCCACCTGGATTTACTGGGGATGTGGTCCAAAACCGGATCAAACCAAAAAGAGATATCTTGCAGTCTCGGAATTCACGGCGCGGGGCCGGAATGAATCGCCTTTCCTTTGTGGGGTTGGGCAACTATCTGTCGGCAAGATATTCTTTCTGTCTCTTACTCTTAACGTCCCCGCGGTTGCCCGCGGAAACCATATCGCTCGGGTCAGTGCCCAAGTCGGTAAATAACATACCATATCCTAAAAATAAGTCAAGCGATTTTAATACATCAGATTGTTTAAGTAACAGAACCCTAATTTAATGGCTTTGTTGAGCTATTTTTCACTCTCAGTATTCGCGACACAAAATATTGTCGTAAATTCAATTGAGTGAGTAATGCCCCGCCAGGCATTACTCGTTGTTTAGATGTTTTATACGTGGGCGGCGTATCCTATTTCACGGCTTTTCAGCCGGTTGGGGTGGTGGGGTCACGGCTTCTGCGCGGATAACGATAGGAATTCTCCGTGTATTATCCCAATCGCCTCCTGCGTAATCGTTGTATGTCAGTAACCAACGTATTTTGATCGGGCCTCCTGGTTTTAGAGTCTTGTCGGTCGTAACGGCTGTATCGTACACCTTGTGTCCTGTACGTTGGGAGTAACTCCATTTTACGCGCCAGAGATCCACACCTTCAAGTTTCTTTAAGGGGGTTTCTACGATGAAGTGACTTTTTTCATTGTTGAAACGATCAGTGGCAAACTCTGCTGTTGTCGTGGTGTCGGCAAGGTATTCGTCATGCCACCTCTTGTTGGCTTTGTCCTCAAGATAGGTGTGGTAAGCCAGCCAAATGACAAAGGAGAGCACGATAGCTATGCCGGCAATTTTTGTGAGTGTTGGTCGAATATTCATTGGTCGTGGTGGTTGTTGTGGTAGTTGATTGTTTCTGCATGCTCTAAACCACTCCCATCATGGGATAAAAAGAGCTTTGATTCATGGTTTCTGCGAATACATTACAATGCACGTGCCCTAGTGTCAAATATGTGAAATTCTTGGCTTTGAATCTGCTCCAGTATCTTCAACTTTATACCCCAATTCATTTATTTTTATTCTAAGCAAATCAGCTTCACCCCAATCCTTTTCTTGGCGGGCAAGCTCGCGTGCTTCAATCAAATCTCTAACCTCCTCAGGCAAATCTTCTTCCAAACTTTCTTCCTCTCTTTTTTGCTCCTCAGCTTTTTCAAGTATTTTTAGTCCCAAAACTTTATCAAAACTTTCAATTAATTTTATCTTTTCTCCATCTTCCATTTCAATTTCCTTTAGAAGTGACCAGAGAAGTGCAATAGCTTTAGGAGTGTCCAAATCATCATTAACAAAATTTAGTAAATTATTTCTGTAGTTTTTTGAAATTTCAGATTCAGTATCAGTTGCCTCTTTTACTTTTCTGAGAATTGAAACAATAGAGTCTATAAGTTTTGTATATGCGCGCCCCGCATCCAGAAGAGCATCGTAAGAAAAATTAATAGCAGTGCTGTATCTTGCAGTTAGGAGCCAATATCTATAAGCAAGGGGATTAATACCTTTCTCCTTAAGGGTGTCCACCGTTATAAAAGTACCGCTAGATTTGGCCATTTTGCCACCTTCGAAAATCAAAAAAGCATTATGCATCCAGTAGTTGGCAAGCACAGCTCCATCGTGAGCGCATTCAGATTGTGCAATCTCATTGTTGTGATGAACGGGGATGTGATCAACGCCACCTGTATGAATATCGAAACTATTTCCTAAATATTTAGAAGACATGGCGGAACATTCTATGTGCCAGCCAGGAAAACCTTTTCCAAATGGAGCCTCGTAGCCAAGCCTATCGTCAAATTTCCAAATAGCAAAATCCTTATAATTTCTTTTCTCAGAATCTTCGCCGATTCTACTCTCATCGCCTTCAGCTTGCCCAAGCTTTCCATAATCCGCCTTTTTGGAAGTATCAAAATATATTCCACGAGATGTTTTGTACGCCACATCTTTTGCAAGCAAAATATTTATCATATCAATATCTTCTTTGATGTGATCGCTGGCGAATGGGTATGTTGTCGCACTTATTATATTCAAATCCTTTTGCGCGTCTCTGAAAGCTGAATAATAATGATCAGCAATTTCACGCATCGAGATAAGGGTCATTGGCTTTCCTTCGCGAAGAATCGCCTTTGTCATTTTATCTTCTCCTTCATCGGCATCAGATGAAAGGTGTCCAATATCTGTAATATTAATCACTTGATTTACCTCATATCCATTGAATTCAAAAACTCGCCTAAGTGTGTCTGCAAAGACGTAGGATCTAAGGTTGCCAATATGAGGATAATCATAAACGGTTGGTCCACAATGATACATTCCAACCTTTCCTTGGACGATGGGTTCGAAGGTTTTTTTTTCTTTGCCGAGGGTGTTATATAGAGTGATTTTGTTCACTTTCTCCGCGGAGTTTTGTGTGGAATTTTTATTCATATTAGTATTTAAAGTCTAGCATAAAATGTGGGGCGCGCCCAATAGAGATTTTTGAAGCAGAGATTTGGCATGGGTGCCCTTGGGGCAATTAATTGTGAAATTGAAAACCCGCCCCTTGTGCCAGAAGGGGCGGGCTTCTGGTTGGGGAGCGGGATTGAGGGCGAATCAGAATGTGCCTTAACGAAAAATAGCTAGTTGCCAGAACGTCCAAGTGGTGCTCCGCCGAAAAAAGCGATGAGTGCTTTTAACAGCGTTCTCCATAAGGGTACCTTATGGACAGGGGGAGCTTGGACGATAGGGACTGTTGGCGATTCGTGACACCATACGTAGGTGTTATTTTTTGAATCGTGTGTGCATTTTCTGATGCAAACAAGCCACCTAAGGACAGACCATGCTTTTTTCTCCGTAATGCCAAGCTCGCTTGCAATCTGATGAGGTGTTTTGGGTTTGACGCATAAAATCAGAACCCTTCTGCGAAGATCTGGACGATCTTTTTCTTGTTTAATCTTGCGGTTCCTGTGATGGGGTATTACTTTTTTCATAACAGTTTGTAAGTTTGATAGTTCTATGCTCAGTATCCCAACATAACTCACCATGAGTCAGTTGGATATTGTTAAATAGAATGGAGTTCATTCGATCCTTAATTTTCTACACAACAATCTCCAACCGACGCAATTACTAAAAGAACTTCTTCATATAATGTATATCTGTTCTTTATAATAAAGTCAATATAAATATCGATAAAGAACCAAATATCATTGACCTCACCTCTCAATTCTGCGATAATGAATGCATATTATGATAAATAAAAAGAATGAAATTTTAAGAAGGATTACTACCGGCGTATTGGTTGTTGCCATCATTAGCGCCGTGTTTGCATCTGGATTTATATCGGGACAGATGAGAACGGTTGAGGCTGGTAAAATTCCAGGGGTTGTAAATGTTGACAAAAGCAAACCAAAGGATGTTAATGCTGACTTTGAGTTGTTCTGGAAGGCCTGGTCTACTTTGAACGATAAATACGTGGCAACACACAATTCAACTTCAACTCCAGCTCCAACTAATCAAGATAGAGTATACGGTGCAATAAAAGGAATGACTGCGTCACTGGGAGATCCTTATACGGTTTTCTTTACCCCACAAGAATCGTCAATATTTGAAAGTGAAATTGATGGTAATTTTGAAGGAGTAGGAATGGAACTTGGTATTAAGAATGAAATCTTAACTGTAGTTTCAGCACTTAAGAGCACACCAGCTGAAAAGGCTGGAATAAAGAGTGGTGACAAGATTCTAAAAATCAATGAGACTTTAACAACTGGAGGTCTTTCAGTTGAACAAGCGGTGAAGATGATCAGAGGTCCAAAGGGAACTGATGTTAATTTTACAATTCTAAGAGGAGAGGCAACATCGACAATTGAAATAAAAGTTACAAGAGATGTTATAAATCTTCCAACTCTTGATTCTAGTTATGATAGTAAGACAGGAATTTATACGATAAAACTTTATAATTTCTCCGCACAAGCTTCATCACTGTTTAGGACTGCGCTAAAAGATTTTGTCGCATCAAAGAGTAATAGACTAGTCATTGACCTTAGAGGTAATCCTGGAGGATATCTTGATTCTGCAGTTGATATGGCAAGTTGGTTCCTGCCACCAGGAAAGACTATCGTAAGGGAGAGTTATAGCAAAGGAAAGCCTGAGACATCGGAAAAGAGTAGGGGATACAATATTTTTAACGATAATTTAAGGACCGTTATCTTGATCGATCAAGGTTCTGCTTCTGCTTCTGAAATTTTAGCAGGAGCCTTGCAAGAACACGGAAAGGCAAAGCTTGTAGGTACAAGGAGCTTTGGTAAGGGGTCTGTTCAGGAGCTTGTTAAGCTGACTCCAGATACATCGTTAAAAGTAACTATTGCTAGATGGTTAACACCAAACGGTAAATCAATTTCAGAGGGCGGGCTAACACCGGATGTCGAGGTTAAAAACACTCCAGAGCAGACAGCAAAGGGAATTGATGCCCAAATGCTAAAGGCTATTGAGATTCTTAGTAATTAATGCTATATTCATTCCACTATGAAAGTTATTTTGCTTAAACACGTTCCAAAAACTGGAAACAAACACGATATTATTGAGGTATCAGATGGTTTTGCTCTTAACGCTCTATTCCCAAAAGGACTAGCTGAAAGAGCTACCGCGGGTGCTTTAAAGAAGGTAGAGCTTATTAAGGCAGGAGAAGAGGCGGAGAGAGCTGTTAGAGAAGACCTTCTTTTGAAGAATCTAAAGGAGCTTAACGATGTTAAGATTACTATCTCTGGAAAGGCCAATGAAAAGGGTCATTTCTTTGCAGGAATTCACAAGGAGGAGATTATCCACGCTCTAAAGGAACAAAAGCAAATTGACATGGATGCAAGTCACATTGTACTAGACAAAGCGCTTAAGGAAGTTGGAGAGCACAAAGTAGATGTAAAGGTGCAAGATAAGACATCTCACTTTATAGTGGAGTTGGTGGCGCTTGTATAAGGGGTCAGGCGATCCTCGATCGTAGTGGCGACTGCCCCCCCATACGTTGGGTGCAAAAATGTGGTCTATGGCGTAAGTGCCGGCG
>CAJBHC010000091.1 GCA_903952785.1 uncultured bacterium
AGAGAGAGAGAGAGAGAGAGAGAGTAAATAACTCCCCGCGATTTTTTAACTTATTTTTTTTAAAAACCGTTGCGGTGTTCTTCTGCCTTGGTTTTTTGTTTTTTGGATTAGCAAGCTCTGCAAGCGCAGCCAATTATTACTGGGTTGGCGGTACTACTAATTCAAACACCAGCAATCCACAAAATTGGAATACTTCAGCTGGCGCTTGCGCCGATAGTGCCAACGCCACTGTCCCAACCACAGGCGACTCAATTATCTTTGTTAGTAATTGTTTAAACAACGCCACGGTTGATTCAGCTCTATCTGTTGCGATATTTTATATGCAACTTGGTTATACAGGCACAACGACGGTTAGTGCTGTTGTTATGAATGTTACTTCATCATTATGGGTGGATAGTGGCACATTATACATAACAAATGGTGGAACAGTTACTGCTCCCCCTGGTAATGGTAATTTTATAATTGGTTGGCGTAATACATCAAACGGAACAGTCACTGTAGCAGGAGCCGGCTCTACGCTTACTCAAACCATTAGTGGCGATACTCGTTTGCGTATCGGTAACGATCATGGATCTGTTGGTAACTTAAATATTCTAAACGGTGCCGTAGTAAATACAGGGAATATATCTGGCGCTTATAGCGCTGGAGCTACTGCCAATATTACTGTTGATGGCGCTGGTACTATTTGGAATTCTGATACTGCGGGAAGTACAGGTTATATGGGTCGATCCGGAACAGCTACATTGACTATATCAAATGGCGCAGTTGTTAATACTGCTGCAAACTCTTGGCACATTGGAGGACTTGCTGGAAGTATTGGGTCAGTTAACGTAACCGGAACTGGTTCACGATTAAATATCACGAACGCCAATCTTCGTATTGGTTATACCGGAACAGGTACTGTGAATGTTAACGATGGTGGAATTTTAAATATTTCAGGAGCGAGTAAAGGAATTATAGTTGCTGATTTGGCCGGATCAACTGGAACCCTAAACATTGGTACAGGTTATACAACTGATGTTATTTTAGCAAATGCAGGTATTCGTGCCGGATTAGGAACAGCTTCATTGCCACCCATTGCAACAACCACAATAACAGCTTCTAATATTAATATAAATTCCATTAACTGGGATTGGGATGATGATAGTAGAGCAACTGGTTACAAAGTCTACCGTTCTTCGGATAATACACTTCTTGCAACAATTTCCTCATCTACTTCAAATTGGACACAAGAATCTCTTTCTCCAAATACACCTTATTCAATTTATTATCGTGGCACTAACGCGCAAGGAGAGGGAATATCTTCTGCTTCAACTACGGTCTATACTTTAGCAGACACTCCAACAAATCTTTCCGCTTCTTCAAATTCAAACAGCATAACCCTGTCTGTTGACAGCTTCCCAAATGCTATAAGCGGACAATCTGGCTACTATTTCTCCCGCTCTGGCGCAAACTCCGGTTGGATTCAAACTAATTCTTGGACAGACACAGGATTATCTTGTGGTAATTCATATACATATTCAGTTAAATACAGAAATGGCGGCGGAACAGAAACAAGCGAAATTTCAATAACAAAATCAACAAGTGTTTGTCCGTCCACCAGTGGTAGCAGTGTCTCGAGTCAAGTCAACAACCTAATTGCTATGGGTAATTATGAATTAGCTAAACAAATCAGTAATCAATACGGAATAGATACCCCATCAAATAAATCTATTGTCCAGACAACACCAACAAATCAAACTACACCATCAACTTTCACCAGAAATCTAGAACTAGGTATGGCAGGTGCAGATGTACGACAACTCCAACAATTACTAAACAAACTAGGATTTACCATTGCACCCGCAGGTCCTGGCTCTATAGGAAATGAAATAGATTTATTTGGAAAAAAGACTCAAGACGCTCTTATTAAATTTCAAAAAGACAATAACATAACTCCTGCAATAGGATACTTTGGACCTTTAACTAAAAAATTGATTAGTAACCTGAATTCAACATCTACTACTATAGCATCCACCACAACATCTCTATTCACCCGTGACCTCTCAATCGGCTCAATCGGTGAAGATGTCAAACAATTACAAATATTCCTCAACACTCACGGATACACAGTTAATATCAGTGGCCCAGGTTCTCTTGGAAATGAGACAACAACATTCGGCCCCGCTACTCAATCAGCATTGATCAAGTTTCAGACGGCAAACAAGATTGTGCCGGCAGTGGGGTATTTTGGATCAATTACGAGAGGGGTGGTGGGGAGGTAGGTTTTGGCTATAGTTTGATTATATTTACACATTTACACCAAAAATGGTATCGTATTGCCATTATTTATATTAAAAACGGTATTATAATACCATTATTAACATTAAAAATGGTATTAGGGCGCTAAAAGGGGCCAAAAACCACCAAAAAACCACCAGATTTACACTAAAATCACAAAAACAAAAACTATTCTTTTATGATGTTGGTATGAGAAACGCAATTATTGGACCATTTACTGATATAGATTCAAGACTTGATAAGGGAGCATTATGGGAGAATTTATTTATATCGGAAAGAAAGAAAATTATGATAAGTAAAAGAGATTTGTTTGCTAAGCAATATTTCATGAGAACTTATGATAAGCAAGAAGTAGATCTTGTGGAAGAATGGGAAGGTGGCAGAATTGAAGCTTATGAGATGAAGTACAAGGAAGAGAGGAAACATCGTGAGCCAGCCGTTTGGAAGAAGAATTTTCCAGATATACCAGTTCAGATTGCAACAAGGGAAAATGCAAAGGACTTTTTGATGTAAAAAAATCAAGTAGGTTGGAAGCCAAATAAGGGCATTGTCGGATTTTTTGCAAAACTATGGAGTGTTTGGACGGGGCTATGAGCCATTTAAGAGACTTGCGAGTTGCAACGAGCAGAGCCAGTTTTCAGCAGAAAACTGGCGTGCTCTTAAATGGCTCATAGCCCCGTCCCAGCTAGGCAGTTGATTTGCAAAAACTCCAATAATAAGCTATCATTTTGCTTATATGGTAAATCACATGAGACACACATCCGGACACACCGGAAACAGAAGAAGTCACCACGCACTAACTGCAGTGGATGCTACTCTTTGTAAGGATTGCGGAGCCCTAAAGCAAAAGCACAGAGCCTGTTCTGGTTGCGGTAAATATAAGGGAATTGACGTTTTAGCAAAGAAAGTAAAGGCTCCAAAGAAGACAAAGAAAGAGAAAAAGGCAGCCACAAAGTCAAAACCAAAAGCTGCAAAAGTTAAAAAGGTTACAGCAAAGAAATAATTATCAAGGTCACGGAACAGCACATTTAGCACTTTCATCAAAATATAAAACAGTATGGCAAACAGACATCTCTTAAGATCAGTAGTCCTACAATCACTCTTTGAGTGGGACTTTAGGGAGGTAGATAACAATTTGATTGGTGATATTGTTGCTAGAAATGCGGAAGAGTTCGCTCCTGGTATGAGCGACTTTTCTTTTGCAAAAAAATTGGCAGATGGTGTCGTAAAAAAGAAGGCAGACTTGGATATGATTATCGGAAAAGCGGCACCGGAGTGGCCAATCGACAAGATTGCTAACGTTGATAGAAATGTTTTGAGGCTCGGTCTTTATGAGCTAATTTTTGCCGATAGAAAAGAAGTGCCAGCCAAAGTTGCAATCAATGAATCAATTGAGCTTGCAAAAAGTTTTGGTGGAGAGACTTCAGGAAAGTTTGTTAATGGTGTTCTTGGTGCAGTTTATAAGGAATTGGGAGAGCCTGGAAAAGATGAAGTCAGGACACCCAAGAAAAGCAAAGATATTCCATATGAGGAAATGCCAATCAAAACTTTGGCAGGCGGAGTTGTGTATTCAAAACATGAAGGAGAAATTTATCTTGCCCTAGTTCATGATGTCTTTGGACACTGGACTCTTTCAAAAGGAGGAATTGATATGAGTAAGGATGTTAAGGTTGCAGCAGCTGAAAAGATTGAACAAGAAATTGGAGTTCCAGTTGAAATTAAAGATGAGTTGGCAAGTAATGAATATATTGCATCTCATCCAGAAGAGGGTAAAATTAGAAAGCAGGTGATTTATTTCCTAGCAGAAGCAGAATATAAACCACTTAAGCTTGAAGAAGGAAAGGGAGGGCTTGATAATGTTAAATGGTTTAACGTCAAAGAAATTCTAACTTTGAATTTTTATAATGACATTATGCCGATAATTGTTAAGGCGCTTGGAAAGTTGTCTAACAAGAAGGCTGAAGCTGGAGAAGCTGGCGATGTGGTGGGCGGTGCGACAGGCGCTGAAAAGGCCGAGGCTACGGAGGATGTATTAAACTAATAAAATGAACAGTAATAGTATAAATTTTGAGGAATTTGAAACATCGATAGGAATATCTTTTATCGATAAGGATTTAATTAAGAAGGCCTTTACTCATAGGTCTTATTTGAATGAGAATAGAAGTTTGAAATTGGAACACAATGAAAGACTGGAGTTTTTGGGTGATGCAGTTTTAGAGCTTGTTGTTACAGATTTTTTGTACAAGAAATTTCCAGGAAAGAATGAAGGAGAATTAACAGCACTTCGTTCCGCTCTTGTTAAAGCAGAAACTCTAGCAGCTGCAGCAGAGAAAGTTGGAATGAATTCATACTTGTTACTTTCAAAAGGGGAATCAAGAGACGTTGGAAGAGCTAGACAATATATTCTAGCAAATACATTTGAATCTGTTGTTGGAGCAATTTATTTAGATCAGGGCTACACTATTGCAGGAGACTTTATCGCAAAGCAATTGTTTGATCAAATCGATGAGATTATTGAGAATAAGAAGTTTATTGATGCAAAGAGTAGATTCCAAGAAATGGCACAAGAGAAAGCAGGATTTACTCCATCATATAAATTGGTGAAGGAAGTTGGACCTGATCATAATAAAATATTTACGGTTTCAGTAACGGTTGGTGAGGAGGAAATTACAGAAGGTGAGGGTAAATCAAAGCAGGAAGCGGAGCAAATGGCGGCGGAGAAGGCACTTGAAATTAAGGGGTGGTAGATTATACTAAATACTATCGATGATGCACTTAAAATCTCTAGAAATTAACGGGTTCAAATCTTTTGCCAAGAAGGCGGTGCTTGTTTTTAATACTCCAATCGCATCAATTGTTGGTCCGAACGGTTCTGGAAAATCAAATGCAGCTGAAGCGTTTAAATTTGTTCTTGGAGAGCAATCCATCAAATCCATGCGCGGGAAAAAGGGGGAGGATATGATTTTCAATGGAGGAAAGGATGTTCCTCGTGCAAACAGAGCCTCAGTTAAGTTGGTTTTCAATAACCTGCCAAACTCTGGAAAAAGACATGGCTCAAATGATAATCATGAGACTGGAGGCGCCGACGGAGGAGGTCGTGGAAGTGAAGGTAGACTTTTTAATATAGATTTTGATGAAGTTTCAATTGAGCGTATCGTGCACAGAGATGGTGTTAATGAATACTATTTGAATGGAACACAAGTTAGACTTAAGGATATAATTGAGCTATTAGCTAATGCAAATATTGGCTCATCTGGACATCATATTATTTCTCAAGGTGAAGCGGATAGACTACTCTCGTCTCTTCCTCGTGAGCGAAAGGAAATGATTGAAGATGCACTTGGTCTTAAGATCTATCAATATAAAAAAGAGGAAAGCCAGAAGCGCCTGGAGAAAACTTCTATTCACATGAAGGAGGTTGAATCTTTGCGCAGAGAAATTGCGCCTCACATAAGATTTCTAAAAAAACAAGTTGAGAAAGTTGAAAGAGCTGTGGCCTTGCGTGAGGAACTAGCTCTAAAATATAAAGAATATTTTGCATACGAGACGGAATACTTGAAGAAAGAAAAGGAGCAAATTGAAAGAGATTTAAAAGAGCCAACAGTGGAGCTTGAAGATTTAAGAAGTGATTTAGCAAAGCATAGAGAAATTTTGGATCAAGTTGAAAAGCAAAACAGAGAAAGTTCTAAGACATCGGAGTTGTTGGAATTGGATCAAGAAATGCGTAAAACTAGAGCTGAAAAGGATGCTTGTATGCGTGAGATTGGAAGACTAGAAGGGGAGGTATCATATCTGAAACGTGCAATTGAAAAGAAAATGCGCGACGCTAGTGAGTCTAATACTAAGCAAATTTATCTAAGAGAGGTGGAGAGCTTAAGTAAGGGAGTGGAATCAAAGATTGCTATTGCTATGGAGGCAGTTAGCGCTAATAATCTAGAGGACGTAAAAGATGCGCTTTCTGAAATCAAAAAAAGCTTTACAGAATTTTTGGAGCATCATAAAAATACGGAGTCATTAAATATTGAAAACGAGGAAGCAGAAATCGTTAAAATTACAGAATCAATTTCAGATTTTGAATCTAGATTATCAAGTTTTGCTGAAATTGAGACAACCCAATCTGGAAAATATTCAAAGATAAAAGAAAGTATCGATAAAGAAAAGGATAAGAATGTGGAGAGTGAAAAAGCTGTGCTTGTTTTGATGTCTCGACAAAATGAATTACATACTCAAATTGAATCGGTTAAACTACGTGAATCTCGTATAAAAGTTGAACAAGAAGATTATAATAGAGACATTCAGGAAGCTATCGCTTCGATTGGTAGAATGGCTGTTTCATACGAAGATTTTGCATTACCAATGGATGCGGCGCTAGAGAATAGACATGTTCAAATAGAAAGAAGACGTGCGGTTGAGAAGATAAAAATAAGATTAGAGGAAGCGGGTGGAGCTGGTGGAAGTGAGATTATGCAAGAATACAGAGAAGCTGAAGAGAGGGATGCCTTTCTTGCGAAAGAACTAGAGGATTTGGTTAAGTCAGTGGAGTCTTTGAATATAATTATAAAAGAGCTTGATGATAAATTAAATCAGCTATTTAAAGATGGAATAAATAAGATTAATCACGAGTTTAATAGATTCTTTATGTTGATGTTTGGTGGAGGCTCTGCTTCACTTGAACTTGTTAAAGAAGTGAAGAAAAAAAGAAGAAAAGCAGGGGAAATGGATGAGGATTTAGGTGGACTTAGCGGGGTTGGTAGATCAACCTCTGAATCATTGGCGGAGATGTCAGGAGAAGATGAAGAACCAGAAGTCGAAGATGGAATTGATATTAACGTTGCTCTTCCTCATAAGCGCACAAAGGGATTGATGATGCTCTCTGGTGGCGAGCGCGCACTTACCTCAATCGCACTTCTCTTCGCGATGTCCCAGGTTAATCCACCTCCATTTATAATTCTGGATGAAACTGACGCAGCGCTTGATGAAGCTAACTCTAGAAAATATGGAGATATGATTGAGGCGCTTTCAGAGCATTCTCAATTGATTCTAATTACTCACAACCGTGAGACAATGTCTCGAGCCGGAGTCATTTATGGAGTAACGATGGACTCAGGTGGCTACTCAAAACTACTTTCAATTGCTTTTGATACGGCGCAGGAGATAGCAAAATAGAATGCATAATACCCCGCTTTTGGCGGGGTATTATGATATGCGTGTCTATAAGCCGAATTCTGTACGGCGCACAATTGCTTATGCGTCCGATAGGCATTTATCTTGAATATATGTCGCCATATATTTCTTTGCGTCACTCTTATCAATCGCTTGATAAGCACGGACTTGCACTCAGGTAAGGATTTAGCCGTTTCATCTCTTTTGTTTCCAAAAGAGTTCATCCTAAATTTGCATCTAGGATGTCATTTACTTTTCAATAAATGACGTCACTGTTCGCACCTCGTAGGTTTCCCTAGACAGGCGTTACCTGCTACCTTGCTCCCCGCAAAAGCGGGGGAGTGTTCGGACTTTCCTCTCTTTCGAGCACCTATCTGACACTTTTAAATTATAACATGGTTTATATAAAAAAGCCAGCCATGATGGGTAAAACCACCTTTTAAATTACCTTTATTTTTGGTAAGATGTAGGTATTATTCAAGAAGTAGCTCTTTTTGGCCATCCGATGAGATGTCTAGTAGCTATTTAAATCAAAAACCAAAATGCTTAAAAGTGTAACAAGAAAGATAAGGGTTAAGAAAGAGGAAAAAGAGGGAACTGAGGTTGTTAGCGGCAAGGGCACTGCCGACAAAGTAGTTAGTCATAAAATGAATGGAGATAAAAAATCAAAAATCAAACTTTTTGATAATATTGCAAAATATGCCATCTACTTTCTGATCGGTCTTCTCCCAATTTTCTTTCTGCCAACTCCTTTGATTGAACTAGGCCAAGCTAAGTTGGCACTGCTC
>CAJBHC010000092.1 GCA_903952785.1 uncultured bacterium
CCATCGGAATCGGCATCGGCAAGAATACACACTTTTCCATAACGCAAACCGGTTAAATCGGAAGAATTCGGATCAACGCCTAACGCAACTGCAATATCATGCACTTCTTGTGAGGCTAATACTTGCGATGAATCTACTTCCCAGGTATTCAAAATTTTTCCACGCAATGGCATCACGGCTTGAAACACTTTTTCACGCGCTTGTTTTGCTGATCCACCCGCCGAATCCCCTTCGACTAAAAACAATTCTGTTTCACGCATATCTTGTGAGGTGCAATCTGCTAACTTTCCTGGCAACGCAGGCCCTTGCGTAATCTTTTTGCGTGTAACTTTTAATGCGGTTTTCAAACGTTTTTGCGCATTATTAATCGCCAGTTCCGCAATTTTTTCACCGAGTTGCACATGCTGATTCAACCACAAACTAAAGGCATCTTTAGTAACGCCGGAAACAAAACTCGCACATTCGCGTGACGACAGTCTTTCTTTCGTTTGTCCCGCAAATTGTGGATCGCGTAATTTCGCTGATAAAATATAACAACAATTCTCCCATAGATCTTCCGCTGTTAATTTCACGCCACGTGGTAATAAATTTCGAAATTCACAAAACTCGCGTAATGCTTCAGATAACCCCGTACGCAAACCATTCACGTGCGTACCACCTTGCGCGGTTGGAATTAAATTCACATAACTTTCTGTTAAAAGTTCACCACTTTTTTCCGCCCACCACTCGTCACAAAAACTCACCACTTCAACTCACACCCCTCACTTCACACTCATCCTATACCCCCGCCCATTCACTGTATAAATAATCCTCTTATCATCCGTCTCAATCTTCTTCCTCAAATTTCTAACATGAGTCTCTATTGTGTTAGTCATCGGACTTGCATCTCGCTCCCACACCTCCTCGAGAATCTTTCCTCTTGTGAGGATTCTGCCTTCATGTCTCGCAAAGCAATTTAGTAACATATATTCTCTTCTTGTTAAATAAACATTCTCGCCGGATTTGGTGACAGTTTGGGTGTTGGTGTCTATCGTCAAATCATTTAATGTCATTACATTATCTAGTATTTCATACGGTCTTCTAATTAATGCATTTACTCTTGCTACAAGCTCCTCCATATTAAATGGCTTGGTAATGTAATCATCTGCACCGGCATTGAGCATTGTCACCTTATCTGGCACCTCAGATTGCGATGAGACAATAAGTATTGGACATTTTATTCCTTCAGATCTAATTTCTCTGCAAACTGAAACACCACTTTTGTCAGGGAGAATTAAATCTAGTAATATCAAGTCATATCTATTTATTCTTGCAATATAGGATCCGCTTTTCCCATCATGCGCAGTGTCAACATTAAAGCTGTATGCAAAGAGAGCTCTTTTGATTGTCTGTGCCAAAAAAATATCATCTTCTATAATAAGTATCTTCATGTGTTTATATATTAATTTATATATTAAATCGATAACTCTAATATTAAACCATTTTGACTATCTGTAAAATCTGAAGAAAAAGTGGGTGATGGGGATAAGGTTGGGGACAACTTTTTAGTGGGGTGCGTGCGGCGTTAATTTTTTACAAGGTTTTATGATAATTAATGATAATTAATGATAATTAATGCGAATTGGCGCGATGCTTTTTGTGAATTACGGCCGAGACTTTTACCCCCCTCCTTCTCCTTGCCCCCACCTACACCCTATACTATAATTACCACCTAATAGCCTAATATAACTATCATGCCCCCATTACCATTCAAAGAAAAAATCATCAAAGAAAAAACAATGGCCTTTTTGAAGCGCGTCGCGCCGCGCTTGGCCCCATCGTTAAAATGGATAGTAATTCTATCCCTGAGCATCGCTCTTGGCGTTATGATATCTCTTCCAGTAACCACTTGGTATATAAATTACAATCAAGAAAATTCTTCACTCTTTAGTGGCGCGTTCTTAGAATCAACCGGAGAAGATTGCAATGTTTTAGGAATCAACTTGCATGGTTATTTAGATACATATAATAGCGATGGAGATGAGTCATCTGACAACTCCCTAGCAACTAGCGAAGACATAACACAAAAGATTAAAGACGCAAATGAAGACGAGGACCTGAAGGCAATTATAATTGAAGTGGATTCAAATGGAGGAATCCCTGTTGCGGGCGAGGAGATTGCAAATGCAATTAAGAATAGTAAAAAACCAGTTGTCGCTTTTATTAGAAGCTCAGGTCTTTCTTCTGCCTATTGGGCAATTAGTAGTGCAAATAAAATCTTTGCATCAAAAATTTCCGATGTAGGAAGCATCGGCATAACTCTCTCATATTTAAGTAGCACAGAGAAAAATAAAAAAGATGGATATAAATTTGAGGAAATAAATTCTGGTAAATATAAAGATACCGGATCACCTGACAAAACTTTAACTGCCGATGAGCGTGCCGTCCTGCAAAAAGGTATAAACATCATGTATGACAATTTTGTGAGCACCGTTTCGGAAAATCGTAAAATTCCGCTTGATAAAGTAAGGGCTCTTGCCGATGGGTCTAGCGTCCTAGGTGAGGAAGCCAAGCAGGTTGGTCTTATTGATGAAATTGGAGGAATCAACGAGGTGGAGAAATATTTGGCGGATGTGGTGGGGGAGGAGGTGAGGACGTGTTGGTAGAAAGTTGCTTTACAAAACAGAATCCTGTGATATAATATCCCCAACATAGTTCCTTACCAAAATGATTTTTTGTTGGCTTTGTCGGTTCAAGTGTTTTGTTTTACATCCTATTTTGACCGTATCTTTGAGGGTATTTACATGCCTTGAAAGATGCAGTCACAAATGGGGACTGCTAATTACAACAACCAACACGACAAACACGATCATGAATCAAAGACTCAGAACGATAACAGATAGGGCTGAAACGGCAAAAGGACTTCCGTCGTTGACGATCAAAAATGCGACCATCGTTAATTTGTTTGGGGCTTTCGCCGATTTGGTGGCAGAACTGGAAGCAGAAGGCGGAGAGTTCAGTTCAAGTCACCTTGTTTCAAACAATGATGAATTGGGTCACGTTGAAAGCGTCCGACTGGATTTGCCGAATGGAGATTTTGTCTTCATTGAAGCTACCACCAGACCGAATGCCTTCAACATTGAAATCCAATATTCTATTGATGGAAAGAGTAATAAGCCACGGCGGTCTCGTCCTCATCGGATGTTAGCCGTCGGAGCCTAATCGGTCTACTCACATCAACCACTACAACCCGCCCCAGGAGCCCGTCGCGCCCCTGCCGGCGGGTTTTCCTATTGCAATATTTTGACGCGACAATTTCGATGTTGACCTTTACTTTCCTCAACTTTGCAGTATAGTTTTATCAACCTAGTTCCTTACCAAAATTGTTGTTTTGACTGCATCTTTGATGGTGTTTATCGGCTCGTCCAGTAGCCAAGTGCCTTGAAAGATGCAGTCACAAACGTGTCTGCTGTTTAGAACAACACCCACAACATCAACAATACATGAATGCAAAAAACAGAACCAGTACGCTGGACCCAAGAAAGCCTGCCGAGAGCGCAGTCCTTGATATCCTCGCGGATATTGTCACTATCGCCAACATGAACGCCGATCTAACCGAGAATGGCCAAAGGCAAATCAGAACGAAGAGAGATGCGGTAAAGGAGATGTTTCCATACATCTTCCAGGCTGCGGCCAGGATGGAGAGCATGTCAAGCTCCAAGCTCCGTCCAACTTTGTGCAAAGTCTCAACGGAAAATGGCCGAATGGCTGACATTGGGAGTTTTCAGTGCGAATTCGGCGACTTCTACGTTAATGTTCATACTTTCGTCTGGAAAGGGTCCCTCAGGAAGGAGAAGATGATGAATTCGGAAAGCGTCATTCAGGTTGTCGTAGATCACAACCTTAGCAAAGTGAAAAAGCTGGTGGAAAAGAGTTGATCTCTTTCGGATTCATTAACAAACAATTAAAATTTCAACCCCAAACCAACCCGCCCCAGGAAGCCCGCCATGCTCCGCCTGCTGGCGGGTTTTTCTGTTCTATAAAATATCCGTTCTGTCTTTGATTAATTGGAGTGACGTCGCATATGCAATACAAAGCGGAATGCCCCCACTCCAATTCATGTTGCCGTTTATTATTCCAATCACCGTGTTACTTCCTTCAATAAAAAGTGGTGCACCACTTTTTCCTCCAAGATTTATAGAATTTAATTGAATGTGTTCATGTCTATCTCCTGCGACAACAACATCTGGCACTGCAGAAACTACAGCTCTATTAATTGAGAAAGGGTATTGTGTTGGATTATCATATCCACCAGTCATTTGAAATCCGCAGAAGAAAGTTGATTCATCGTATTCGGGTGTGTAGGTATCGTTCAGTAAAAAGAAGGGGGTTCCGTTTTTTGCCACGCCGTTTTTTGTCCCTTCATTTTTTTCCAATTTCTCCAAATCATTTTTTGCGATTTTAAGCAACGCCACATCAAGATCTTCGTCAATCTTTTTTATTTCAGCCATAACTCTTTCTCCATTTGCAAGCTCGACTTGTAGGCTAATTATGGATTGGGTTAGATAGTTTTGGAATTTTGTGTGTTGAGATTGTTTATCGTCATTAACTTCATAATTGGGTATGCTGTTGTTGACCTTAAAATCTATCGCCTTTAAATTTCGCAGTTCTGTCCCAGAAATTACATGTGCACATGTTAAGATCTCACCATCGGGGCTTATAAAAAATCCGGTCCCAGCGGATGTTGTTCCGTTTCTCATTTGCACGATTACTCTAACTACGCGCTCTCTTTTGTAGGGAACGTCATTTCGTATTTTTCTCACCTCCAAATTTTGGTTGCTATTATTATTTACATCGATATCTTTATTTGCGTTTTGTGTTTGTTCCATAATTTAAATATTGTAGCATTAAAATGGGGGATGTTCATGGTGCAAAAGAGGGTTGATAAGAATTTTTAAACTATATTGCCGGCGTCAGCAATTAGGTAAACAGTATTTTTATAATACAAAACCTCCGCATACAGCATGCGGAGGGGCGAGTTTATAATTCTTTATTGATTTGGTGGGCGATTTCTTCTCGGCGAGCCGGCTCATGCAGACACCTTGTCGGGCTCCTCTCCCTTCTTCTCAACTTCTTGGCATTCGATATCAAAAAGCCAAAGATGACTAGTCGCAGTTTTGAGGATATCTTCCGCTTGGCGCTCCATCGTTTGAGCTTGGGTTAGAGCCCTGGGTCTTGAGTTTGTATCGTTACGAATCATCCTGACACTGTCAACGAATTCAGTGCAGGAAACGACGTGTTCAGACATCAGCCTTAAGTTGTTCAGAATGACGTTCCTTGTTAGGGGCCCCATCATTCTGTGAATCACCCAAGGAGTTCTCTTTGCGTCGTAGATTGGATCCACTGCATTCAGTATATTACGGAAGTCGCGGAAGTGCCTCTTGTTTTCTTCGCAAATGTTCACTGCTGTGTTGCGAACTATTACGCTGATAATGAAGATTAGAGTAAGGCATACTCCCGCGGCGCCGTAGTAAACGGCATTTACTGAGTTTATACCACCTTTTTCGCTCATTATATATATTAGTATCAGCGACCCCAGTATGGTACAGAGGATCAATCGCTCGGAAACCTTACTTTGCCATTCTGCTTTCGCCGTTGCTACCGCTCTTCCTTGAAGGTCTAGGCCGGTTTTTGCTTGGTAAGTTTCAAGCAGCTCCCTGTCTGTCCAATCAAGGAGCGCCTCGTAATCGTTCTGCTTCTTCTTTGTCAATGCTTGCTTCATCGTATTGAGTTATTCTACTGCCTAGAGTTGTAACCATGGGGTTTGAGAACCCTCTGTATTTGACCACTTAGTCTATACAGCACGTCCTTTTGGGGGATCGTCATGTGTGTTTGAACAGTTTGGCAAAGCTATTCTGCGTGTATGATGTCACATAATACAGCACCTTGTCAAGGAAAGACGGGGTGGGAACTTGGGTGGAACCCTCTAAGGGTGAGGTGGCACAACTACTTAATCAACTGATCAATAATTTGCTTCATTTGAGCGTAAGGTACTGCACCTATTCCATTTCCATCTTTATCAACTAGTGGCACGTTCTTTCCATCCATCACAAGAACAGCATATGGAGTTCCTGCAACACCGGCTTTTTTGGCTGCTAAGATCTGCTCATTAATTTTTGTTGCATATTTTCCACTATCCAAACATGTTTTAAATGCTTTTGCATTTAGACCAACTGTGTCTGCAAATTCATAAAGTTTTTCTGCATTAAGTCCATTGTTTGTTGGTGTATTAGCAAATATTTCTGTTAAATATTTCCAGAATACTACATTACCACCAAGCTCCGCAGCACACTCTGTCGCTTCAGCTTCCTTTGGCGCCTTACTATGAAGTTCTACAATGGGTGCGTGTCTAAAGACCCAAGCTACTTTTCCGCCAGCTTTATTTTCCTCGTAAATTTTTGAAAGAGTCTCATGATATGTTTTACAAAACGGACATTCCAAATCTGAATATTCAATAATTGTAACTTTTGCAGTCTTAGGATCTCCCAATACGTGATCAGCTGAGGTTACTGGTTCAACAACCGCTGTGGCCTTTTGAATACCAACTCCAGGAATTGCACCTTTTTGCGATGTGCCAGTCATGTATATTCCGCCTGCTATTAATGCGCCAGCAATAATGATGGCGATTGGCATTATCATTGTTTGCAATGACATCCTGTTTTGTGTTTGTTCGTTGTTTTGCATGTTGTATATTATATCACCCAGTAGGTGATTCCCAAAATCATCCTTGGGGCGATTTTGCTAAATCGAATTTAATATTAAAAGGGCAGTGTAAAATTCATCTTGTTTTCCCCAGTATCCTCCCATTCTTTGGTGTCCATTGGAAATTCAATGATAGCTTCACCCTCCTTATACTTAAGTTTCTTGTTGGCGATAGCATAGTCA
>CAJBHC010000093.1 GCA_903952785.1 uncultured bacterium
AGGCAATATAAATATGTATATAGATGGTAACAATCTTCATCAAGCTGCAAAAGAGCTTGGTTTTGAAATCGACTATAAAAAATTTAGAGGATGGCTTGGACAAAAATATCATATCAAAGTGGCATATTTATTTATTGGTTTTATGAAGAATAGATTGGCATTTTACGAATATCTTGAGCGGTGTGGTTTTTGCCTGATATTTAAACAAACTTTAATATACAGAGGTGTTGTAAAGGGAAACTGTGATGCAGAATTGATTTTAAAAATTATCTCAGATTTCTATAAAAATTCTTACGATTGGTGTTATCTGGTAAGCGGGGACGGTGATTTTAGTTGTATTGTAGAGTTTTTGAGAGATAATAATGTTTTTGCTGCTATAATCTCGCCAGATTATAATAAGTGTTCAATCTTTCTTAGAGATAAGAATGTTGAAATAGTATTTTTAAATAATCACTACCATAAGTTTTCTAGAAGTATAGTCTAAAAAGGAAAAGGCCCCCGATGCAGACGCATCTGCATAAGGGTCCCTTTCATCGTGTGGGTATATTATATAAAAACTAGATTGGTTGTCAATCGAAAAAGATAATACCTCCACAAAAATAAAGCTTTGTAAATCCCCAGTTATAGGGTATGCTATAGAACTGTCGCTTAAATGCGCCTCGGACCTAGGTCCTAGCGCCCGAACCGATTAGGTCCGGCACACATTATATGGCTCAAAATGAAACTATAATTAGATTTGATAATGTATCCTTCGATTACGGATACAACAAGCCTATTCTTGAAGAGGCTTGTTTTTCTGTTGCTCGTGGATCTAAGATTACCTTTATGGGTCAAAATGGAGCAGGGAAAAGTACAATCTTTAAGCTGATTACTGGGGAATTTACTACGGAATCAGGCGACGTTCATATTGGTCATGGGCTGACAATTGCCATCGCCAAGCAGGTTATTCCAAAGCCTGATTTGAAGCTGACTGTTCTCCAATTCTTCGAAAAATGTTTTGATAAAAAAGTATATGACATTGACCCAAAAATTGATGCAATACTTGATGTTGTCAATCTTCACGCTCCACATGACAGAATCGTTGGATCATTTTCTGGCGGCCAACAAGCGAGACTCCTACTTGCTTCTGCTCTAATTCAAGATCCAGATATTTTGCTGTTGGATGAACCAACAAATAATTTGGACAAAGAGGGAATTGCGCATCTTACGGATTTCATCGTTAATTATAAAAAGACAGTTATTGTAATTTCTCACGATGCTGAGTTTCTAAACTCATTTACTGACGGCGTTTTGTACCTAGATATTTTTACAAGAAAAGTTGAACAATATGTTGGTGACTATTTTAGCTTGCTAAAAGAAATTAAGGCGAGAATTGAAAAGGAAAATAGAAAGAATGCGATGCTTGCTAAGGAAATTCAGGAGAATAAGGATAAGGCAAACTTCTTTGCAAACAAGGGAGGTCAAATGCGTCTTGTCGCAAAACGTATGCGCGATAGAGCAGAAGAGCTTGAGGAAGAGAAGGTTGATATTAGAAGAGAGGATAAAACTATTAGACCTTTTATAATTCCATCGCAACCAAATATTGTTGGAGAGATTTTGCATATTAATGCGTTTAAAACTTTTAATTCAAAAACTCATAAAGCGGCTGAAAGAAAAGCTAATATTTCACTCAAGCGAAAGACTCACTTGCTTTTGGTTGGTCCGAATGGAATAGGGAAGAGTACGTTACTTGAATCTCTGGCTTCAACAAAAAACCCAGACGCTGTGATAGCTCCTGGAATTAGAGTTGGATATTATAGACAAGATTTCTCTACTTTGAATTTTGAGGATACTGTTTATGAATCTCTGATGGGTGTGATGGAGAAAAAGCACGAAGAGACTCTTCGCTCTGTTGCTGCTGGATTTTTGATAACGGGTGAAATAATGAAGACTAAGATTGAAGCGTTATCTGAAGGCCAGAAGGGGTTGGTTGCATTTGCTAGACTTGTTATCCAAGAACCGGGACTTTTAATATTGGACGAGCCAACAAATCACATTAACTTTAGACACCTTCCAGTGATTGCGGAGGCGTTGGATAAATACGAAGGAGCGATGATTCTTGTTTCTCACGTACCAGAATTTGTGAAGCAGATAAGGGTTGATGAGGTGTTGAATTTGGAGAAGTAGCTATATTTTCGCTCGAAAATGATCGTAAATCAATAAAAGTACTAATTATAAGCCTTATTATAAGGTTTATTTGCAGTATCTAGCTTGACACAACCTATATATAATGCTATTATTCTAATTGGCTTAGTTCAACTTAACCGCACCATGGTGGTGCTGTGAGTTATTGACAAGGCAACTTCAACAATTAGACACAGAACCAAAACAACCAGAATCCAGAATATGAAAACAAAAAACAGAATCGTCGCATTAGTCTTCGCCACCCTCCTTGCCGCCTTTACTTTCACCTTCGCGGGTGAGATCAAGGACGCTGTCTTCAACCGGATCCTGCGCCTCACGGCAAAGGAACTGATCACGAAAAAGTTCATTGCCGAGGCATCCAAGTCATTTCATCGCGGCCCTCAGGGGAGTAGCACTATTGACTTTCAGAGGCTTTATGGAGATGCACGCCGCACTACCTACGACTTGACTATTTCGGGTGAAGAATATTCAGATATCGGGTTACTACGTGTGGTGGTAGTAGCAAGTATGAAGAATCAACTTCACAACGGAACAACCTTGGTGGATGTTTACAAATCCTGTCGGAATGACTTTATCGCCGCACTTTCTGAGGAGCGTGTGGAGTTTAGACGGTCGTTACTGGAATTGTCAAACAAGGCAATCAATGTTTTCGA
The DNA here is from genome assembly GCA_903952785.1 of uncultured bacterium. GTDB lineage: Bacteria > Patescibacteriota > Minisyncoccia > Phycocordibacterales > CAIZLB01 > CAIJKW01. The sequence continues at coordinate 2,838 of CAJBHC010000093.1, forward strand.
AAAAGTGAAGAAGCCGGAGTTTCGGAAGGAGCTTCAGGATCTCGCTTTTGCTGAAGACGTGTATATCCACGGCTTTGATTGTAGCAAGATTGATAAAATGCTTGCAAGTAACTCCACGGCGGAGGATATTATCAGGCAAATCCAAATGCAACAGAAGCAGTTCAGTGACATCTCGGTTGTAGTCCCAGTTGATGAAAGCCGGGATCGTCACCTTGAAGGGTTCGCCCTCCGCCGTTATGAAGAAGGAAAAGATAGGCTGATCAACCAATATCTTGTACTCGTCCGCCTTATGCGGGAGGACATCAAGAGATCAATTAACTAACGCCGTGAGATTCGGCGCAACTTAACCAAGGACCCTCGCTCAAGTAAGCTCACCAAGCTGAAAGAGCGAGGCCTTTTATTTTTATAGTTTTCTAATTCAACTCCTTCACTGTATCAATAATAATAGAAGGCGTTCCATTTCTGTTGGATGTTTTTCCTTTTACGATGACGCATTTTTCTTGCTTCAAGCTATTCTTGAGTAACTCATAAGTTTTTGGAAATACTACAGCTTCAATTGTTCCCGAGAAATCTGCGAGTCTAAGGAACATCATCTTTATTGTTGGATCTTTTTTGGTGGCAATCTCTTTTGCTTCTTCAATAATTCCAGCAATAATGACCGGCGTACCCTCATCATCAAATTTCTTTTTACTTTTATCATACGGTTGTTTGTTTCCACTCCAACCGTTTCCCTTGTTTGCACTTTGAGATTTCTTTGCTTTTTCTTCTGCTAATCTTTCTTTTTCTGCTTTCTCAGCCTTGAATGCATCGCTCATCATTGCGTCCAATTGTTCCTGCGCACTCAACGCCTCCTTCTTCAGACGCTCTTTTTCTTCTTCCTCTGCAATAATCTCCAATACTTTTGCGATATTCATTTCACGCTTCTCAAGTATTGCTTTGTATTTATCAAGCGGGTGACCAGAAAGATATAATCCAAGAAGCTCTTTTTCCCATGCAAGTTTTTCAGTTTGTGTGGCATGACCCAATTCTTGAAGTTTAAGATGTGGTCCGTATCCGCCAATTTTGTTTGCTAATCCTGACGCTTCTAGCGTATCTTTTGCTTCCATTTCAAACATTGAAAATAGTGATTCTTGATTTTCTGGGCGAGCCTGTTGCTCCTTATTGTACTCCAATAGATCTTGCGTGTTTGCAATCATTACACCGCGATCACCAAATGCATCCATCGCACCAGATTTAACTAGGGCTTCTAGTGATTTTTTGTTTAAATTTTTATCTTTTATCCTATTCAGAAAATCTTCAAGAGTTTTAAATTTTCCACCCTTTTTTCGTTCTTCAATAATAACGTTGGCAATTCCTTCGCCAAAGTTTTTAATACTGTAAAGTCCAAAACGGATTGAATCTGGAATCTGTTCTCCTTTTTCATCCATTCCATTTCCTTTAATAACGGTAAAGTTTCCAAAACTCTCATTCACGTCTGGTGGAAGAGTTGGGATATTCATTCTTTTACATTCAGCAACAAACGATGCGATTTCATCAACATCACCATGTGCACCTGTAAGAATTGCGGCCATGTAAATTGCAGGGAAGTTAGCCTTCATATAAGCAGTCTGATAGGCGAGACGTCCATAACTGGCGGCGTGAGCTTTGTTGAATCCATAAGCTTGGAAAGGTTCAAAGAGTTTCCATAATTTATCAGCAAAAGCTTTTGTTTGACCACGCTTAATAATACCCTCGGTTAATTTAATTCTCTGATTGGCCATTTCCTCTCTATTTTTCTTTCCAACGGCTTTTCTAAATTTATCAGCTTCAAGCCAAGAATATCCGGCGAGCTCAATCGCAGAGAATAGGAGGTCATCTTGATACACAATCAGTCCGAATGATTCCTTCAAATATTTCTCCATTCTAGGATCTTCATATTTTGTGAGACGAGGATCATTTTTTCTTCTAATATATTCCGGAATTGTTTCCATCGGTCCAGGACGATACAGAGCAACCATGGCGTTGATGTCATGAATTGAAGTTGGCTTCAACTCTTTCAAAAATCTCGTCATTCCAGATCCATTTAATTGGAATAGTCCGTTGGTTTCCCCTCGAGCAAGCATGTCAAATGCTTTTTGATCGTTAAGTGGAATATTATCGAGATCAACTTTTACTCCTTCAATTTTTTCCGCCAAGATAATTGCATCCGCCAACTGCGAGAGGTTTTTGATTCCAAGGAAGTCAAACTTCATCAACCCCGCGTTGTTCTCATCAACGGAGCGCATGTCGTATTGGGTAATAATCCTGTCACCTCCCTTTGGATCAAGCTGTAGTGGAACAACGTCAGTTAAAGTAATAGGGGAAACCACAACTCCAGCTGCGTGAACAGAAATGTGACGAGCATTTCCTTCAATTTTTTGGGCCATGTCAATAATTGTTCTAACTTCAGAATCATTTTTATATAATTCCGCAAGCTCTGGAGTCTCAAGCATGGCACGTTCAATTGTCATGGCAAATCCTTGCTGTCCCATTGGAATTAATTTTGAAATCTTATCTCCCAATGTGTATGGGTATCCAAGTGCACGAGCGACATCCTTTACCGCACCTCTAGCCATCATAGTTCCAAATGTTCCAATTTGTGCAACCTTATCAGCTCCGTATTTCTCACGAGTGTATCCAATCATTTGATCCCTACGGTTATCGGCAAAGTCCATATCAATGTCCGGCGCAGAAGGACGCTCTGGGTTTAGGAATCTTTCAAACGGCAGTTTGTATTCTAACGGATTAACGTTCGTAATTCCCGTTAAATATGTTGTGATAGAACCAGCAACTGAACCTCTAATGTTTGTTAGAATTCCATTGTTGTGGGCATATCTGAGAAGGTCTGCCACCACCAAGAAGTATGCGGAATATCCTTTTGTTTTAATGACGGAGAGTTCAAATTCAATTCTCTCTTTTGCTTCGTCTGTCATGGGGAGCTTTCTTCTCTCCACACCGGCGTATGTTAGAAAGCTGAGCTCATCATCCGCAGTTCTTCCAGATTCCACAACGTATTCAGGGAAGAGCCATTTTCCAAGTGTAATTTCTAGATTACATTTGTCCATTATGACTTTACAGTTCTCTATTGCGTCCGGCTCATTTTTGAAAAGTTCATCCGCTTCTTCCTGATTAATGAAAGAAAAGTCAGCGTCATCATCTCTATTTCTTTCACCAAACTGATCGGCAATTTTCATTAGCACGTCACGAGTCTTACTATCTTCCTTCTTTATGTAGTATGTATCATGCGCAGCAACAAGCGGAATATTTTCAGCTCTTGCAAACTCAATGAGTTGGCGCATCTTTTCCTCATGACCCTCAATTTCTTCATGATGAGTTATTTCGATATAAAAATCTTCGCCAAAGTTTTTCTTATAAAAATCCGCAGTTTCTTTTGCGTGTTCACTGTTGTGTCCAACGAGTGCTTGGGGGAGTTCACCGCTGAACGATGGCATGATGCAAAGTAGTCCTTCTTTATGTTTTTCAATAAGTTCGCGGTCTATGCGGGGCTTGTAATAGAAACCTTCAAAGTTAGCAGCGGTAACGAGTCTGATCAGGCTCTTATAACCCTCTTGGTCTTTAGCAAGAAGAATAAGACGACTCCTTCTGTTATCAATCCTTGGCTCCTTATCATGTCTTGTTCTTGCGGCAACAAAAAAATCTACTCCAATAATTGGTTTGATGTTGGCGTCTTTACTTTTTTTGAAAAACTCAATAACGCCGTACATGTTTCCAGCGTCAGTGAGTGCAACTGCGGGCATGTTATTTGCAACTGCTGCTTTAATTAGGTCTTTTATTTTAGGAACCGCCTGAAGAAGACTGTAGTGGGAGTGATTGTGAAGATGAATGAATGGATGTTTTGGTGTTGTGTCTGTCTCCGTTGTTGTTTCGATTTTTATGTCGGCCATGTTTTTGTTTTTTGTTGGCGTCGGTCGGGACGAAGGCTTGAACCTTCGTCTTTTTGGTAGGGCGCTTTTGTTTTTAAAGGGATAGCTGTAACATATGTAGTATAAGCCCTTATGAGTAAAAACCAAAATCTTAAAAAACCCATAAAAAATGCTCCAAAAAAGAAGGATTTTTGGCTTGTTGGAATTGACGAGGTTGGACGGGGGCCGCTTGCCGGTCCTGTTACCGTTTGTGTGTTTGGTGTCAAGATGACCGATTCAGAATTTAGAAAATGTTTTTCTAAGAAATATCCAAATTTAAAATTGAATGATTCTAAACAATTAGTGGAAAAAAGGAGGGAAGAGACCGCTTCTGTTTTAAAGAAAGATAAATATAAGTTTTTTATAAAAAGCATGACTGCAAAACAGATTGACCAACTTGGCATTGCCGTTTGCATTCGTAAAATTATAGAAAATCTTTTAAAAAACTTTATAAAATCTTTAGACATTTCAGAGGGTCAATTATGTATACTGTTGGACGGAGGGCTCAAGGCTCCATCGGAATTTAAAAATCAAGAGACTCACACCAAAGGTGATGCAAAGTTTGCTATTATTTCAGCCGCCTCAATTCTGGCAAAAGTTCATAGGGATGAATACATGCGAAACCTTTCAAGGAAAGATGAAAATCTAGTAAAATATGGTTTTGAAATTCATAAGGGATATGGAACAAAAAAACACATAGAATCCATTAGAAAAAATGGTGTATCTTCTGAGCACAGGAGGACATTTCTCAAAAATATTATAAGTAACATTTAACAAATATAAAATATGGAAACAACAAAAATCACATTATTCAAAGGAAAAAAGATAAGAAAAACACTATTTCAAAGTGAGTGGTGGTTCTCAGTAATTGATGTAATTGAAGCGTTGACAGACAGCAATCAACCAAGTAAATACTGGACAGCGATGAAAGCTCGAGTCAGTAGTGACGATGGGTTTCAACTATCTACAATTTGTAGACAGTTGAAATTGTCAGCAGAGGATGGAAAAATGCGCGAAACTGATTGTGCAGATACTGAAGGCATCCTTCGTATTATTCAATCAATTCCATCACCAAAAGCTGAGCCGTTTAAACGATGGTTAGCAAAGGTGGGCTATGAACGGGTACAAGAGATAGAAAATCCTGAGTTGGCCACTAAGCGGACAAGAATGCTTTATAAGCTGAAGGGGTATTCTGAGGATTGGATAGAAAAAAGGATACGTGGGATTGCCATTAGAGAAGAACTAACGGATGAATGGCAAAAGCGTGGTGCAAATGAACAAAAAGATTATGAAATTTTAACTGCAGAAATATCCAAAGCAACATTTGGTATTACTCCAAATCAATACAAGAAAGTAAAAGGACTAAAGAGAGAAAACTTGCGTGATCACATGGACGATTTTGAACTTATTTTTACAATGCTTGGCGAACGTTCAACTACAGAGATTCATAAAATAGAAAATTCCACGGGAATTCCAAAACTAGCAAAGGACGCCAAGCGAGGTGGTGGAATTGCAGGTATTGCCAAGAAACAATTGGAAAAGGAAATTGGACGACCTGTGGTGTCAAAAGACAATTTTTTACCTAAGAGAAAAAGACTCCGAAAATTGAAAAAATAGGTAATTCTTATCCACAGCACAAAATTGTACCCAACAAGTTAAAATGGTAGAATTACATAATATTTGATTATAAACAATTACTACAAATTAAATGAATGAAAAAACTTATAT
>CAJBHC010000094.1 GCA_903952785.1 uncultured bacterium
CTGGTCGCCCGCCCAACATAAAGAACTTCTCCCAATTCATCTAACCAAAAATAGACGCCAGGCGCTTTGGGAGCTAATTTCAGTTTTTCTTTAAGATTGGGCATAATTTACGTAAGACTTGACATATAACTATTTCTGTGATACAATTTCTTTACAATTAACAGGAATTATTTAACAAACAAAAATAGTGATGAGAAACACGATTTTAGTATTAGTATTTGGACTAATTATTAGCGCAACAATATCTTCACCAATAATAGTGGACGCGCTGACTCATGGAAAAACAATGGTTGTAGTAAAAAATGATAAAGGTTATTTAAACCTCATAGAACTTACTCCGGCTGTCAGAGACTTGCCAATCGGTTCAAGAATATCATTCCATCCGCAAGACAATTATTATTGCGGCTACAGTGAATCATCTGAAGAAAAAGGAGAAATTATTGAAATTAGAAAATAATTATTTCTTAACTAAAAGAGTAAAGGAGACTCAAAAAGTCTCTTTTTTTATTTCCCCAACCCCTTTCCCTTCTCTTTATAAACAATAAAATCCAAATATTCTTTCAAATATTTTCCCGTAATACTTTTTTCATTCTTCGCCACTTCTTCAGGTGTACCAGCGGCAACAACCTTGCCACCCTTCTCGCCACCTTCTGGGCCGAGATCAATCAGATAGTCCATGGACTTCAACATATGAAGATTGTGTTCAATCACTAAAACGGAATTTCCTTTCTCAACTAATTGATTAAGCACAATTAACAACATCTCAATATCATGATGATGCAAACCAGTAGTCGGCTCATCTAAAAGATAGAGCGTTCTTTTGCCAAGCGTCATTGAAAGTTCTTTGGCAATTTTTACCCGCTGAGCTTCTCCGCCTGAAAGAGTGGTTGATGATTGCCCTAATTTCAAATAGCCAAGGCCAACAGAGCGCAAAACTTTTAATTTATCAGTAATAAAATAATTGTCACCAAACAAATCAATCGCCTCATCAATCGTCATGTCCAAAACATCAGAAATATTCTTACCCTTGTATTTAACTTGGAGAGTTTCGCGGTTAAAACGCTTACCACGACAAACCTCGCATTCCACCATCACTGCCGGCAAGAAATGCATCTCAATCATATTAAATCCTGCCCCCTCACAGGCCTCACAACGCCCACCAGGACGATTAAACGAGAAACGCCCAATTCCGTATCCTCTTTCTCGAGATTCTGGTAGAGCGGCATAAAAATCTCTAATTGGCGTGAAGAAACCGGTATAAGTTGCCGGATTAGAGCGAGGTGATCTCCCAATTGGTGATTGATTGATAATAACCACCTTGTTCACATATTCAACCCCTTTTACCTCGGAAACATCCTCCAGATTCTTTTTACCAGGATGGTTTTTGATATAGGTAATATTTTTGTATAGGACGTCATAGAGCAAGGAAGATTTTCCACTCCCAGAAACTCCACTTACTCCGACTAGCCGTCCAAGAGGAATTTCTACTTTTATATTCTTGAGATTGTTTGCCCGAGCGCCCACAAATTTTAAAATACCACTAGTTTTTTCACGTCGCTTTTCTGGGAGACCAATAGAAAGGGCGCCGGTCAAATACTTAACTGTTAAAGATTTCTCTAAAGCTTTTTTATTCTTCGCGGGATTGAGTAAATCTTTAGTTGGTCCACAAGCTACTACTTCCCCACCATGCACCCCAGCCAAAGGACCAAGATCAACAAGATAATCCGAAGCCCGGATTGTTCTTTCGTCGTGTTCAACAATAATGACCGTGTTATTTTTATTCTTTAAAGTTAAGAGAGTTTCAATTAAACGATCGGTATCTCTTTCGTGCAAACCAATCGTTGGTTCATCAAGAACATAAAGAGTGCGAGAAAGTTGTGAACCAATCTGGGAGGACAG
>CAJBHC010000095.1 GCA_903952785.1 uncultured bacterium
ACAGACAGACCACTATTCATTTCTTCCTTTAGAGATGAAAGATTCAAGAAAGGATGATCTTTATATTTATTTTCAATTTCATCTTTTGCTTTATCTAGTATTAATAAAATTTCATCATACGATTTTTCATACTCAGATATGACATTAATTCTATTTTGATAAAATTCATATCCAACCTGATAAGGAATCCACAGCTGATTTTGTTTTTTAAGTTTATTTAATAATTCAAAAACATTATCCACGGTTTTTCTACTGTATCTGTACATGTTCAAAAGTGTATTTGTATCAAAGACAAATAAACAATTTTTATTTAAATCCTTAAATTCTTTATCTGTGAATTGGTGATACTCTTTAAACATCTTTTTCATAAACTAATAATTAATTACTAATACCTCCTTAATCTTCCCCCTCCCCGAACTTTTTGAATTAATAGCTCGTCCTGCATCAACCTTCTTAATCTTAATTCCAAACTTTTCAATCTCACCATATATTTTGTTAATAAATGGAGTATCTGAGTTTGAAAGCATAACCAAACAACCTCTCTTATGAAGCTCAAGGAATGTGTCTCTTAATTTAATCTGCTCTTTATCCAAGAATGCATCCTTTGTATACGAGGTAAAAGAAGCAGTTTTACTTACAGGATAGTAAGGTGGATCAAAATAAATGAAATCACCTTTCTTTGCATTTTTAATAATCTCCTTATAATCCTGATTCTTAATTTCAACTCCTTTCAGTGATTCCGAAACCCTACGTAGATTTACTTCATCACAAATCATTGGGTTAGTATATGCACCAAAAGGCACATTAAATCCACCCTTAGAATTCACTCGATACATCCCATTAAAACATGTTCTATTAAGATAAATGAAACGAGATGCAATTTCCAAGTCAGATAATTTATCTGGATTTTTAGCACGAATCTCTAAATAAAAATCTTTATCGTATTTATATTTCTTTAGTGACTTTATCAAAGATTCAACATCATTTTTGATTACGTTATATGTGACAACAAGCTCACTGTTAAGATCAGACAAAAATGCTTGTCTAGGAAGCAGGTCAAAAAAGACAGCACCTCCACCAACAAAAGGTTCAAAATATCTATTTATCTTTGGATTAAATTTCTCTGGTGGATACAATTTAAGATCTCTAAATTGTTTTAGAAGTTGTCTTTTGCCACCAACCCATTTTACAAATGGCTTTGGTTTATCAATTACCAACCTTCTTGCATCCTCAATGTAGTTATCTCCAGTCACACGATCAGCCACACTATGGGCATAGATGTAGTTTATATTCAGTCGATTACTTATTTCTTCTACTTTTTGGTTTCTTGTCATTCATCTGAATTATACCACTATTCTATAAATTACCACCACTTTACACACATGATATTATAAGACTCAAAGATGAAGAAAAGCTGGAGATTTTGGGAGTTATCCACACACAAAACAGAGACACCTAAGCGCCTCTGTTTTGACAATTATTAACCCAGCATTATATCTAGTCTATACATCAATATAACACTTCGACACACGGGGAATCTTAGCATTTCAGCCAAGCGTCGGGTCAAACGTGCGTGTCGTCCAGCAGGAAAGCAATCTAGTTGCTTATTTCCACTGTTTCTCTCCACATTATCACCCAAGCCTTACACAGTGTATAGAACCATGATGGGCATATTATTTCTTATACACATAATGACGATTTTCAAATGGAAATATTACAAACATTTGAGTTGTATAAACTCTATATCCCCTTCACCTCTCCAGATTCCACCATTTTATTATATTTTTCAATAATAGCTCTTTGGGCTAAAGTAGATCTTCTGTTTACTTCTTTGTAAAATTTTGCTTGCTCTTTTTTTGAGGCGTATGCCAAAAACTCTCCAAGACCATTTTTAGGATCAGGTTTTATTATCAAATATTTTAGTCTTATCAACAGTTCTTTAAACATATTATTTAGTCTTAGCCTTCTCCCTCTCGGCCAAGATTTTTTCAGCTTCTTCCATAATCTTTCGTTGTCTTATATTTGATCTTCTCATTATTTCAGAATAGAATTCCACCTTCTCTTTAAGTGTGGCTTTTCTAAAGAAATCAGAGAAACCATATTTCTCCCAAGCCTTCTTCTTCCTTATCCCTAATTTTTCAAGTAATTTGTTAATCATTTTGTTATCTTACCAATTGCAGGTAATTATATGTATTTCTAAAATATGAGTCAAATTATTACATGTTTATAAATACACAACAAAAAAACACCCGCCCGCGCGGATGTCTTCCTTTTGA
>CAJBHC010000096.1 GCA_903952785.1 uncultured bacterium
GCACATCTGCACGGGGCCTGACCCCAAACTACTCCCCCGTCTTCATCATCTTCAAGAAGACATCATGAGGAATATTTACAACACCACGCTCCTTCATTTTCTTCTTTCCTTTCTTCTGCTTTTCACGAAGCTTCATCTTTCTAGTAATATCTCCTCCATATAAGTATCCTGTAACGTCCTTGGTCATAGCAGAAAGCGTACGAGATGCAATAATTCTACCATTTGCCTTGGCTTGAATCTTGGCAACGAACATCTGCTTTGGCAAAACATTAAAAAGTCTGTCCACCGTCTTATTGGACTCCTCGTCAATTCTTCTCTCTGACACAACTCTTGTAAAAGCCTCAACGGGCTCATTTGCAACCAACACATCCATTCTAGTAACTTCCGCGGGACGCATCGTTTCAAACTCATAGGAAAGAGAAGCATAGCCAGATGAGACTGATTTTAATTCATCAAAAAAGTTACGCATAAGCTCGCGCAAAGGCATTCTAATAACCAACTTTGTTCTACCATCTCCAAAAGTTTCTGTATCCCCTAATTCTGCCTCATGGTCATAAAGCAATTGATAGATTGAACCTGTGTAAGCTGCGGGAGTAATAATATTTGTGATGACCCAAGGTTCGCGCACAGTTTTATATTGACCATGCTCTGGAAAAAGTGATGGCGAATAAACCATGACCACCTTTCCGTTTGCAAGAGTAACCTCATAAGTAATACTTGGAGTTGCAATGATTAGATTTAATCTAAACTCACGCTTCAATCTCTCTGTAATAATTTCCAAGTGTAGTAGTCCAAGAAAACCACATCTAAAACCTCGCCCAAGTGAGCCAGATGACTCTTCTTCAAATGAAAATGCGGAATCTGAAAGCTTCAACCTACCAAGAGCCTGCTTTAAAACTTCAAAGTCATCTGCATCCTCCGGATAAACTGAAGCCCAAACTACAGGGGAAGGATTCATGTACCCAGCAAGTTCTGGAAGTTGCTTTCTAAACATTGTAATTGTATCTCCAACGGAAGCAATACCAGGACGCTTAATGCCCGTTGTAATATATCCAATTTCTCCGGCGTTTAGAATATCAATAGATTCTTCATCTGGTGTAAAAATTCCAACATCAAGTGCGGTAAACTTCTCATTTGCAATTTTAAAAACTAATTCATCACCCTTTTTAATACTTCCTTCCATTACTCTGATATAAACAATAACTCCCTTGTGATTGGAATATTGGAAGTCAAAAACAAGCGCTCTACAACTTGCTGAGTTTTCAATTTCCTCAACCGGATGGGGAATCTTCTTAATAATCTCTTGAAGTAATACATCAACCCCCTCCCCTGTTTTTCCTGAAGTTCCTAGAATGTCCTCTGGCTGACAATCTAAAAGCGCGCACATTTCCTCCTTTATTTCTTCAGGTCTGGCAATAGGCGAATCTATCTTACTTAGCACTGGGATAATAGTTAGACCGATCTCTCTTGCCAGCCTAAGGGTGGTCAAAGTCTGTGCCTGAACGCCCTGTGTGGCGTCCACAAGCAAGATACAGCCCTCCACAGCCTTAAGAGCACGCGATACCTCATATGAGAAATCAATGTGCCCTGGTGTGTCAATTAGATTAAGTTCATACTGCTTCCCCGCCTCAGCCGGATTCTTATATGACATTCTAACTGGACGCATTTTAATAGTAATACCTTTCTCGCGCTCAAGTTCCATGCTATCCAAGACCTGATTCATCATCTTACGCTTCTCAATAGTGTTGGTTATCTCAAGCATGCGATCAGCCAACGTGGATTTACCATGGTCAATATGGGCAATAATGCTGAAGTTTCTGATGTTTGAGAGATTCATTTATGCTAGTTACTATATCGTAGAACGTTGGATTTGACAACAAAAAAGAATTTGATATACTTACATCACTACACCGCAGAAAGGCCTATTAATTTGACCTTTCTAGTGAGAAGCCCAGTTTACTCTGGGTTTTTTGCTTTATAGTTTTTAATTCTATTTGTTTTTTAATTGTCCCAATCTCAACAAACCTAAAGCCTAGATGGCACCTTACCTCCCTTGCTGTTTTCGAAGTACGTGAAATTACAAAAACTTCTTTTCCATTATTTTCAAGATGCTTATATAGAGGTAAAAAGTCCCCGTCACCAGACATGACGATTACCCTATCGAATAGATTAATATTTTTCATTACTTGAATAGTCAGATCAACGTCACAATTTGCCTTACTTTGTATTTGACCATTCTTATCTAAAAAATGTTTAACTGGTTTTAGAGATAGCTCATAGCCAAATGATTGTAGCTTTTGATAAAACTTTGCTCTTTTGATAAGCTTGTTAACAAAGTATCTTTGTTCAACACTAAGGTTCTGTATCTTATTTAAGACATCTTTTAAGTGCTGTATGAAGTCGTCCAAATCCACTGTATCATTTTTTGAGTAATCATATACATACTCATCACCTTTCTGAATTCCAATAACTATATCAATACCGCCAAAATACAAGACAGAAATAGCCTGATATTTTCTTTCTAAATATCTCTTTAGTAATTGGTAATCTATTTTCCATCCGTACTCTATATCAAATCCATAGAATAAATTAGAGGCATCTATAAAAACGAAAGTTTGCATCCACACATCATACTACTTTTAGTATGATGCTTTCATAAAGAATTTATAAAGAAAAGCCAAAGTTTATCTGAATTTTTTACTTAAAGGAAACCAAGAGTGTTAATAAGCAAAACCGATCTTAATAGCGCCGTCCATCCGCCCGCCCCCCCTATCCCTCAATCGTATCAGGCTCGGAAACAATCAGATTATTCTTATTTACCTTAGAAGCTATCGCTCCCCACACTTCGCCAAGCTCCTTTGTATCAAGTAGTATATAAATTAAAATTGTAACAATTATACCCATAATTCCCGCACAGAATCCTTGTAGGAAAATTCCCATCGCAGTTGTTAAATCAAAGACTGAAGCAAAGATATTTAGGCCCACATAAGCAAAGAATGCACCAATTACTCCCGCTCCAAGCGAATGTACCAGAATCATAGCGGTCTTTTTTGTAAAACCTCTAAAGTCTCTTTCAAATAATGTCCAAAGCAAAGTTAGATTAACAAGTGTTCCAATTGTAAAACCAAGAGGAAGCATCATGACCTCCGTTCCAGCAATACCAGAAACTCTAAACATAGATTCAAAAAATACTCTAAAAGATTCTGAGGTTGCAAAAACTTGTAATAAAATAAATGGGGAAAGAATAGTTACCGTTGAACTGATCACATTAATAAATAAAGGCTTCTTTGTCTTTCCAGCTGCATAGTATGATCTTATAAACAACAGTTTCAAAGACTGTGCAAAAAGCGAAACTGTAAATATTGCAAGACAAGCGGCTGTTAATCTTGTGTCTTGCCAATTAAATGATCCTGATCCTAGGATAACTCTAACAATCTGTGCACGTAACACAATAAAGAGCGCTGTGATTGGAAAAGACCAGAATATGATATGCCTTGCAGCAACCACACTATGCTTCATAAACTCCTCCTTCTGTCCTCTAGCAAAGCAAGCAGAAAGTGTAGGAAACGCTGCCAAGGTGTAGCTAATACCAACAATTGCAAGAGGAACAGATTGTAGATTAGAAGCAAAACTGAATATCGTAATTGAACCAACCGTCAAGGTTGAAGCAAAAGCTGTAATGAAGATTTGTTCAAGTGTTGTTGTAGAAAGAGTCAACGTTCTTGGAATAGATATTTTAACAACCTTCCAAACCTCTTTAAAATCTATATCCAATGTAAACTTTGGCAACAACCCCTGCCTAGAAACAAATGGTATCTGAATTAGGAAGTGCAGCGCTCCTCCAATCACTACACCATAAACAACTCCAGTAATTCCAAAAACTGGATATAGAAATATTATCCCAAAGATAATGGAAAGGTTATATACAATAGGACTCAATGCATACAATAAAAATCTTTTCTTGATCTGCGTGATAACCCCAAGCATATTAGATACCCCCAGACAAATTGGTTGTAATAACAAAATTCTTGAAAGAAAAATAACCTGACTCAATGATTCAGGATTTGTGATTCCTGGAAAAATAAACTTTGCAATGTACGGCATCAAGAAAAAGACAATAATAGAGACAATTACAATCGAAGAGAAGAAAGTAGTAAATATTGAATCTAAAAACTTCTTTGTACCTTCTTTTTTATTCTCTAGTCTATCGCTTAGAAATGGAATTAAAACAGAAATAGAAACAAGAGAAGCAACGGATGCAAATATAAAGTCTGGAATTCTAAACGATGCATAATATAAGTCTAGTGAATGAGTTGCTCCAAAATAACTGGCCAAAATTCTGTCTCGGAATAGTGCCAAAACTTGAGACATTAGGGTAAACAAACCTAAGATGGCGGCCGCTTGGTGCATTCCGGAAACTTCACTATGAAATAATTTGAATATTTTTTTTACCATTACGATGCTTTTTATTTTAATGAATTTATTTAAATTATTTAGCTATTTTTTTACTGGAGCTTTGATAACTTTTGGAATTACTTTTGAAGTGGACGATGCTGTTGTTGTTGATTTTTTAATAATAGGTGCTTTAACAGAAGATTTGACAGGCGCTTTTAAAGTACCTTTTGCAGGTGCCTTAGTTTTAACAGCAGGAGTGGATGTTGCATATTTTGCTGTTGAAGTAGTGCTCGCTGACATAGACGCTGTAGCTGGAACAAATGTTTCTACCAAGATACCTTGATACAAATCATTTGCTTCTTCAAAGTTTGGCTTTACTTTTAAAGTTTGTTCCAACACTTTTTTTGCTGATTCCTTGTCCCCGGCCAACACATACAAATTAGCTAGAGAGTACATTGGCAATGGATGATTTGGGAATAGTTCAATTGCCTTCAAAAAACTTTGTTGTGCTAAATCCCCGGCATCTTTCTCTAGATTGAGTAACGCAACAGTTTGCATTGTTGAACCAAATTGCAGTAAATTTCTGAAATCGTTTCCATTCCCATCAACACTTGCCCTACCAGAAGATACAGCTACTTTTAAGTATTCTATTGTCGATGAAGACATACTTACCGCCTGTCCGTTCTGCAGTGCTTCTAGATCTTGATTTGCGGGGCTGGATGAAATATCGTAATTAATTTGAACTAGCGCTAGATTGTTAATTCCTCTAGCGTAAGCATCTGATCGATAAATATTATATGCCTTTTGTAATAGGAACATTGCAGTTGGAACGGTTGATATGCTAGCGTTTTTTGCATAAATCATTTGCATTGATTTTACAGAATAAGCTTCTGCTCGAGTTCTTTGAATCCACAAAACAGCAAAACAGAAAACCAACACCATTAATATTGCCATTACAACAATACTCAATTTATTTTTTGGAATCTTCCAAGGGATATATTTATTAGAGATGGACTCTCCTTCAAATGAACATTCCATCATTTTAATTTCTTTATTTATGACAAAATTTGCAAGCATTAGTCCGGTGAAGATAAAGGTTAAAATAAGAACCATCGCGCCAGAAACATTTATCAAAGCATTAAACCATAAAAACAAAGCCGGGATGAATACAACCATGTTTGAATAGACATTTACTGAAGAAACTTCTGATATCTCTATTTCTTCTTGATCTTGTTTCTCGCCCACTTTGAATCCAAATATCTTTTTGAATCCAAAAACAAATAAGGCGATTAAACTCGCAATCCAAGCGATAAAACCTAAAACACCATTGTTTACAATCTGTGTCATTAAGTAACTTGACCCAAATTGATAATCTGTATTCCATAAGTCTAGCTTATTAATGTAGTCAGGTCTGTACTTGTTCCATGCAATGTAAAATCCGTGTGGACCAACTCCAAGAAGAGCATTCTTGAAGGAAGAACTGAGAACTGATTTTGAAACAACGTAAGTGTCGCTTACACCTGGTCTAACATTTAAAACAGACTCGTTTGGAACACTCATCATCTGATTTATTTTTTGATTAATACCAAGTGGAGAAACCAACAAAATAAAGCCAAGTACTATTAATACAAAGCTTGCTACAGGGAATTTTATAGATTTTGCGGAATTAGATTCCTTACGTCTTTGAACGAGCTGGAATAATGCAAAAAACAATGCAAAAACTCCTATTATGGTCATTGAAGGGATAACAAATTGTGAACCGTTATTTAATTGGTCCATTCCTGATCCAATTATAATGGAGGATGCCACAAAACTCATTAGAGCAAATAAACCGAAAAAGCCCCATGCAACCTTCTTAATCCTATCTTGCAATGGAACCATGTCTAAGGTAATTGCCAGCGACAAAGCCCCAACTCCAGCGACTATGCCAAAATCGCCCCAAGTACCTATCATATTTAATGCAGGTAAATCAAATCTTCCACCAAGACTCAAAAGATTATTTATCAAATCTAATTTAAGAGTTGACGCTAAAAGTCTAAATAGTTGAAACAGAGAAGCAACGCCAAAACCAATCCAAAATAAAGCGAAAACTTTAAACAGACGTTCTTTTGTAATTATAATTGAAACAAGAAGAATTGGGACAAGAAGAAGTAGGGATATCAAATACCAAGAATCAAGTTCTGCTCCTGTCCCAATCGTTCCTCCTGTGTATGAAGTTGAAAACAGTGCGGAAATAAAAGTAATGACTGAAATTGAGATTATTGGTATTAAGAATCTTTTATCGATTATTTTAACTGATCCGCCGTAGATAATAGATAGACCTAGGGCGACAACAGCAACCAAGACAGATACGACGAGCAGTGCCA
>CAJBHC010000097.1 GCA_903952785.1 uncultured bacterium
CCTTATGTTCATAGGATGCTTTTTGATTTTTGTTTGCCATATATGGTTAGATTACTGGATAGTTACCCTTTGTCACCCCAATCCATCCAGAATGTCACCCCATATGGTTAACTATACAGTTGATTGACTTTTGTTAACCAAATACATATCATCTATATTGGCCAATAGCTCCTTAACATAGCTCCGAGTGGGGTTGGGTTGGAGTTTTGGTATGCTAATTTTTAGACCAAATAACACAAACCACAGAAAATACTGACTATGAACTCAGAATTAAAATTACAACCGCAAAACCTCATTGACACCGTGCAGGCTCGCCAACTTGTATCCGCCGTCGTTGTGATTCTCCTCGTTATTTTCATAGTCGTCGTTATTAACGGCTGGATTTTATCACCAAGAAGACAAAAGAAGGCTTGGGCAGAACAGAGTGTGATCAAAATGTTTCAAGAAATCAGAGGCCTTCGTGACTACATCACCAGAATAACTGTGAGTGAAACTACCACTCCAGAAATTAAAGTGGCGATTAGGCAATCCCTTCATCACAAGTTATTCTGGAGTCAGGGTGAAATCCATACCCCCGAACCTCTGAGTTTTGAGAGTTTTGATAAGATTCTTAGAGTCTGTGATTATAGACACTTGAATTGCCATGCTTCATTAAAGTGGGCGACAGGAGTTTTTAGACTGTTTTTTGACTATCTTGAAGCTCCAAAAAGGGATGTGGAATATCTTCAATATTTCCTTAGGCATTTGGGAGAGCTTGTTTACAAATGCCCGGAATGCATCGTTCATAAGGCCCATAGTTGGGATGAAATTGAGTTATGCATCGATGGCCACGACTGATTTGGAGGTGGGTTTGAATTACCAGGCTTGGGCCTGAAGTAGGGCGTTCCGCAAGGGGCGCTCTATTTTCTTTACTCAAAATGTGGCTGATTATAACGGTTTTGAGTAAGATATGTTGTATTTAGGGGTTGAATGTGCCCCACACTTGAATTCGCCTCTGAAAGTAAACCAATAGAAAAACGCATACCCGCAGGGTATACTAGTTGTGTTAACAAAATAATATAACCATGCGGGTATGCAAAGACATATTAACACAAATGATCGTCCTGTAATAGACAGGATGTTAAGGGGTGGATATAAACAGATAGAGATTGCAAATACCTTGAGATACACCAAGAGTGCAATATCAAAAGAGATTGAAAGAAACAAAGATGGTGATGGTATCTATAGATTTAGAAACGCTGACAGAAAAGCAAAAAACAGAAGAAGACATTCTAAATTAAAATATAGGAAGATTGAGAACAATCCTGAATTAAAGAATAAAATAGATAAGAAGCTTAATCCACTAATTTCTCCAGAAGTTGTAGCGCATGAGGTTGGCATACATCATCAAACAATATATTCATACATATACAGAAGCAATATAGCGTTAAAGAAGGAACTTCCATACAGAGGTCGCAGAAGACGAAAATATGGCTCAAACGGTGAGTTTAAGGTTGATTGGTTGGATAGTGCCAGATCAATACACAATAGAATAGACGAGAGATTCAATTGGGAGGGTGACACTGTCCGTGGAAGTACAAGCCCCAAGGTCTTAACTCATGTTGAAAGAAAAAGTCTGTACACCATCGCTGATTTGATACCAAATGGAACGGCTGATGTTGTTTATACCAAAATGAAGAAGGGTGATATTAAAGGAACAATCACATATGACAGAGGGAGTGAATTTGCTTTATGGAAAATGATTGAGAAAGAGATTGGTGTAAAAATCTATTTTGCTGATGCTTATTCACCTCAACAAAGAGGCAAGAATGAAAACACCAATGGAAGGTTAAGGAGGATATTTCCCAAGGGATTTAATTTTGCTACAATTACAAACAAGCAACTACAAAAAGTGGTGTCTGTCATGAACCACACTCCAAGGAAATCGCTTAATTGGAGGACCCCAACGGAAGTGTTTGAGAGTTTACATTCAGATTAGAATTCAAGACACGCTGTTGACGTTTATACATAAATGTAGTATAAATATATAGTTCCTGTCAGCCGTTTCGCGGATGACGTACTAGGAACCTTGATCTTTGTTAACATGTGTGCCCCCAACGGGGGCTTAGAAAGATACAGCTTGAATATTATTAAATTTGTCTTACTCCCAGGTCTATTCAGCGACCCAAAATTGCTGAAAGGTTTGGAGGCCCGCCTCTTGGGAGCTTTTCCCAAGAGTAGTGCAACTACCATGGCATCAACCGACTTCAGAACTGTCAATGATGGTGTCAGGCAACTTGGTGAACTGATGAGTGGTGTGGACACTGGGGACAACAATTTCGTCCTGGTCTGCCACTCTGCTGGGTGCTTTATCGGCGCCGCTTTCATTGATGATCCTCGAGTCATGAAAGTGATTATGTTGAACCCACCAAGTTGCAATCTGCTTGACTACCCGTTGAAAGTTTGGATGGTGCAAAATCTGTATTTCCTGCAGTGCCTGCTCAATCAGCGGTTCTGCTTGAAAGAGAAGCATCGTTTCAAACTTTTCGGAGGGGACGTACCCAGCGATATGCAAGCAACCAGCTACGGCTGGTTTGGACTTCAGGCCAGCCTTGGTTCAGTAGTTCGCAATTGCTTTCGGAAAGTTGAGTCAAATAACAAGGTTCTAACCTTCTATTGCACAGGAGATCCAACGGTCTTGCCAAAAGCTGTTCGCAGGGTTGCCAAGCGGTATAAAGCACGGGTGATTGGTCTTAGATGTGGCCATCACTACCCGATGCAGGACGACAACAGTCTCAATGTGGTAATGTCGCAAACAAGCAGCTTCATCCGGAGGGCAGCAAGAACTAACTGATCCCTTAAGCTACTCTCAAGGTGGCTATAGGTTGAATGGGTAACTGAGTGAAATGATGGACTAAAATTAGAAACGAGGTTTAATCAACCTACCGCATAGCGGTGAACTGGCGCTCCGCAAGGGGCGCCCGAATTTTTGTATAAAAAATTGCTCCAAACCCATATTTATACTATTATAATCACATGTCTAATGAAACTAAAAAAAATGAGAGTAATGTAATTACACCAAGATCACAAGATTATTCAGAGTGGTATCTGGATGTAATTAAAGCAGCTGATATGGCAGAGTACAGCCCAGTAAAGGGTTGTATGATAATCAAGCCAACAGGCTACGCTATTTGGGAAAACATGCAAAAGGAATTAGATGCTCGCTTCAAAGAAACTGGAGTTGAGAATGCCTATTTTCCAATGTTTATTCCGGAGCGTTTTTTGAATAAAGAAAAAGAGCATGTTGAAGGATTTGCACCTGAGATTGCAGTTGTTACTCACGCTGGTGGAAAGAAGCTAGATGAACCGTTGGTTCTTAGGCCAACATCGGAAACAATAATGTACGATACTTTTTCGAAATGGATTCAATCATATAGGGATTTGCCGCTACTAATTAATCAATGGGCAAATGTTATTAGATGGGAAATGCGTCCTCGTCTATTTTTGCGTACTGTAGAATTCCTATGGCAAGAAGGTCACACCGTTCATGAGACAGAAAAGGAAGCAGACGAACGTGCAAGAGAGATGCTTGAAATTTACAGACAATTTGCAGAAGATGTTTTGGCAATTCCAGTAATTTTGGGAGTTAAGACTGAATCGGAAAAATTTGCTGGCGCATTCAAAACATATTGTGTAGAAGCAATTATGCAAGACGGAAAGGCACTACAATTTGGAACATCGCATCACTTGGGACAAAATTTTGCAAAAGCTTTTGATGTTAAATTCTTAGGACGAGAGAATACAATGGAATATGGCTGGCAAACAAGCTGGGGAGTCAGTACAAGAATGATTGGTGGTCTTATCATGACTCACGCCGATGACAAAGGCTTGGTTCTTCCTCCAAAGATTGCGGGCGTTCAAGTTGTAATTACAACCATAATCAACAACGATGAAGACCGCGATCTTATCATCGCCAAAGCAGAAGAAGTTTCTTCATGGCTAAAAGAAGAGGGGATTAAGGTTAAGATTGATTCAAGAGATATTAGACCTGGAGAGAAGTTTTACGAATGGGAGAGAAAGGGAGTTCCTGTTAGGCTTGAGCTTGGCAAAAAGGATTTGGCGAATAATACATTGTTTATGGCAAGAAGAGACACTGGAGAAAAGACTTCAATATCAGCGGACGATGTTGTTGTAACTGTTGCAAACACCCTTGAGGCAATTCAGTCTAATCTATATGATCGCGCGCTCGCTTACAGAAAAGAAAAAGAAAAAGTGGTTGATACTTGGGAAGATTTTGTTAAAGAAATTGAAGCGGGGAACTTTGTTCATGCTCACTGGTCAGGGGACGCAGATATTGAAGCTAAAATTAAAGAGGAAACTGCCGCGACAATTAGATGTATTCCATTTGATCAAAAGATGGAGGATGGAGTTTGTATCAAGTCAGGTAAGCCATCAAAGGGGAGAGTAGTGTTTGCGAAGTCGTACTAAGGCCTTTGTGATTGGTGC
>CAJBHC010000098.1 GCA_903952785.1 uncultured bacterium
GTGGGATAGTTGATATATTTTATATCGCTTTGTCATAATGATGTAGCCACTGAAGGGGGTTAATAGATCCTTCGGTGGCTTATTCATTATGCTACGCGTCAAACGCACACACCAGCTGACGCTGGTGGTTTACAAAATTAATATAGAAAATTGACCGTTTTTCGGTCAATTTTACTAATTAGGCTGATAATATAGGCTCGTTTCCTGGTGTGTGTAGCCGCCCTCGTTCTTTTTGAGGTTCTGGCTATTTAATTTGTATAAGCCATTAACTAATATATAATACAGCCAAAAGATATAATTATATGAAATTTCAATATATAGATACTCATGCTCATGTGAATTTTTCTGAGTTTGATGAAGACAGGGAGGAGGTTTTAAAAAGAGCCTCAGATGAAGGTGTATTTGTTGTGAATGTTGGGACGGATATAGAATCTTCCAAACGAGCAATTTCTATTGCGGAGGAGTATCAAGAAGGGGTTTATGCGATTGTTGGAATTCATCCTCATGAGGTTATGAATTTGGAGCGGGAAGGACTGGTGGATAAAACTTTGGCAGAACTTAAGGAGCTTGCTAAGCATCCAAAAGTTATTGGAATAGGAGAGTGTGGTTTGGATTTCTTTAAATTATCTGAATATAATCCTGAGACTGACCTTGAAAAAGTTAAAGAAATACAGGAGAAAATATTTAGAGGGCAAATTGACATCGCTCTTACTCTTGACAAACCTCTAATGTTGCATTGTAGAGAGAGCTACGGCAAAACTTTAGAAATTCTTTATGATTTCTTTGGGGTCCATGGTGTAAAGTTGCGAGGGAATGCACACTTCTTCGCTGGTTCATTAGAACAAGCTAAGGCATTCATAAGTTGCGGTTTTACAATATCATTCACGGGGGTTATTACCTTTGCTAAAGATTATGAGACTTTAATCAAAGATATCCCTCTCCAAAATATTCTTTCTGAAACGGATTGTCCATATGTGGCACCTGTGCCGTTTAGGGGCAAAAGAGCGGAACCTGTACATGTTAAGTTGGTGGTTCAAAAAATAGCTGAAATTAAGGGAATTTCTATCAAGGAGGCTAGGGAGCAGATAGAAAAGAACGTAAATCAGATGTTTTTTGCCTAATTACACCACAAAAACTTGACTTTGCATGGGGTCAGACCCCAAGGTTGCTCATATTGGCCTTTTATGTTAGTCTTTCCCCATGGCAAAAAAAGTTGAACTTACACAAGAGGACCAACAGCTTGAGAACAGGGTCTATGAACTCGGTTTTCACTTTGTCTCAACAATTGTTGAAGATGAGGTCGCTGTACAATTCTCGCACCTTAAGTCACTTATTGAGAAGCGCGGAGGACAATTTATCGCAGAAGAAATGCCTAAATTTAAAAACCTTGCGTATCCAATAAGTAAGACAGTAAAGGCAGATAGAAAGAATTATTTAACATCATATTTTGGATGGGTTAAGTTTGAAATTAATCCTGAAGAGATAATTCCATTAGAAAAGGAGATAAAGGCTTTTGCCCCAATGCTTCGTTTTCTATTGATTAAGACTGTTAGGGAAAATACTTTCCTTGGAGCAGTAGCAGAGATCAAGGCTGATTCATCAAAAATCGTAAAGATTGTAGATGAGCCAGTTGAGGACATAATTTCAGAGGAAGTAGCGGAGACTGCGGAGGTTGAAGCAAATCTACCTGAGGTTACAGAATCAATTAAATCTCTTGATGCTGATGATGAAATTGTAGATACTGAAAAAGTGGGTGATATTGCAACTGAATAGAGGTGATATTAATCGAAACTAAAGTATTATATAATAAACATTATGTATTTAAACAAAGCAATAATTATCGGAAATTTAACTCGTGATCCAGAGCTTAAGGCTTTGCCATCAGGAATTACAGTTACATCATTCTCTGTTGCAACAAATAGAGTTTGGAAAGACAAGAACGGAGCAAAGCAAGAAGCGGCGGATTATCACAATGTTGTGGTGTTTGGTCGTCAAGCTGAAACTTCCGCTCAATATCTTAAAAAGGGAAGTAGTGTACTAGTTGAAGGCAGAATGCAAACTCGTTCTTGGGATGGTGCTGATGGAAAGAAGCTTTATAGAACAGAGGTTATCGCAGACAATATTCAATTTGGAAACAGACCCGGAGACGCGGGAAGTTCAAGTTCTTACGGAAACGCAGGAGCAGGGGCTGGAGCGGGATCCAGTGCTGGAGCCGGGGCCGGTGCATCAAAGAAAGAAGATGACACAGGTAACGCACTAAATCAATTAGATTCAATAGAATATCCAGAGGAAGAAATTAACCCTGAGGATATCCCATTCTAATCTATTCACTTACAGAGTAATTAATTTAAAAATATGACAAAACATTGTTATTTCTCACAAAACAACATTAAACATGTTGACTATAAAGACACAGAACTTCTAAAGAAATTCCTTAATCCACACGCAAGACTTCTTTCAAGAAAGAAAACTGGCGTAAGTGCTAAAAGCCAACGTAAGCTGGCATTGGCTGTGAAGAGAGCTAGATTTATGGCAGTATTGCCATTCATCGCTCAATAGGCATTTTATTGCCAATGAGGACCGAATAAGAAACCTGTTGTAGAGACAAAACAAAACCCCGGAACGCAAGTTCTGGGGTTTTGTTTGGGGTGACTTTTTACTTTAGACTTTGGCGGATAAGGGGACTGTCACCATAGCTAACACTGGCCTGCAACATGGGGCCCGCTACGTCACGCAAACTATTTAACTCTTTCTACATACTCACCAGTCTCTGTGTTGATTCTAACAACATCTCCTTCAACTACGAACATTGGAACGTTTAGTCCAGCGCCAGTTTCAAGAACAACAAGTTTGTTTCCATTTTTTGAAGAGTCTCCTCTAAGAACTGGGGGAGCTTCTTTAACAACTAGTTCAACCTTAATAGGAAGATCTACTCTAAAGATGTGCTCATCAAAAACTGATGCTTCAACAATGGTGTTTGGTTTTAAGAATTTGCCACTGTTTCCAAGTACTGATTCATCAATCTTAAAGCGAGCTGCTGGATTGTTCTCCTCACAGAACCACCATTCTCCCTTATTGGAATAGAGGAACTTGATCTTCTTTGAATCAATTTCCGCTTGGTATACCTTGTCAGTAGCACCAAAAGAGTGTTCTACAATTCTACCGTTTAATAAGTTTTTTAATTTAGTATCGTTAACAGGCTTTCTCATTTGCTTTCTAAAAATATGGGAACTCATGACTTCATATGGCTCACCCTCAAAAACGATAAACTTTCTTACTGTAATTTCATTATAATCATACATAATATGGCCATTGTAGACCATAAGAGGTGAGATGTCCATGTCTCGGGGCTAAACATTTTGGGTTATGGTTTTGTTTGGAAAACATGGAATTTCTTTGGCATTTCTTTATAAAATATTTATGAATTCTTTGGGGGTGGTTTGGTAGACTGTGTGCGATGGAAACCGAAAATGATTTTAATAATAAAGACAAATACCCACCAAAAAAGCTTCCCATAAAAAGAGGTGAAGTCTTCTGGTGTTGTCTCGGTATGAATATTGGATCTGAACAAAACGGGGCAGGCATTGATCTGATGCGACCCATGTTGATAATAAAAATATTTTCGGAAAACTTCTTTTTGGCCGCACCCCTGACTACTAAAAAGCATACCGGCAACTGGTATTTAAAGATTTCACTTAATGATTCCTACGTTATCTTAAATCAGATAAGGCCAATTGATATAGATAGATTTAGAGAAAGCATGGGATGTATATCAGAAGACGAACTGAGAAATATAATCGATAGTTACATCCAACTTATTAAGTATATATAAGTTATAGAACGAAAAAAACACCAAACAAATGGTGTTTTAATCGCTAAATAAAAGTATTTGCATACTTTCGGCTGGGTTTCCCCAAAACTGTCCTTAATTAATTCTTATCCAAGCTAGCTAGTAGATTGGAATTGAACTAAAAGGTATCTAAAGTTTATCAAAAACTTTTTTGGTGTCAAGACCAGGCGTCTGAAATGGGTGCGACAGCCGAGATGAACATTCCAACTATCCTACAGCTCCTTCAAATGCTCTCTAATTTTCTTCAGAATCTCATTACTAATCTTTGAATTGGCGCGTAGGAATTGACGAGTTGCATCATATCCGCGTCCCAGCTTCTCTTCTCCATAAGAATAACTTGTTCCACTCTTGCTGATGATATCCAACTTCTCTCCAAGAGCAATTATTTCTCCCTCCTTTGAAATACCTTCATTGTACATTAAATCAAACTCAGTCTGTCTGAATGGGGCAGCGACCTTATTTTTAACAACCTTAACCCTAACGCGACCACCCATAATTTCTTCTCCTTTTTTAATTTGAGCGATTCTTCTAATGTCCAATCTAACGGAAGTATAGAATTTTAGTGCCTTTCCTCCAGGGGTTGTTTCTGGATTGCCAAACATGACACCAATTTGCATTCTAATTTGGTTAATGAAAATTACGATAGTCTTACTTCTTGCAACAATCGCTGTCAGCTTACGCAATGCTTGAGACATTAGTCTTGCTTGCTTACCCATATGTGATGCCCCCATATCTCCTTCAATTTCATCCTTGGGGGTGAGTGCCGCAACTGAGTCAATAACAATAACATCAAGTTTTCCAGATCTAACCAAGCTCTCAACAATCTCTAGTGCCTGCTCACCTGTATCAGGCTGGGAGATTAGTAACTCATCAATTTTAACACCGAGTCTCTTTGCATATTCAGGATCCATTGCGTGCTCTGCGTCAATGAATGCACAAATTCCATCCTTCTTTTGCGCCTCTGCAATGACGTGCAATGACAACGTTGTCTTACCAGAAGATTCTGGTCCAAATATTTCTATGATACGTCCACGAGGAAGACCTCCAACGCCAAGCGCCGCGTCTAATCCAATTGAACCAGTTGGAATTGCATTAACATCAACCCTTGGCTTTTCTCCAAGGCGCATGATTGCATCATCGCCAAATTTTGTTTTAATTTGTGCGATAGTATCTTTGATTGATGAATCGTTACTTTTTTCTTTGGAACCCTTTTTCTTTGATGAGCCAAATGAAGATTTTGATGATGACTTTGAGGCAGGGGACTCATCGTCTTCATTTTCATCTTCATCGTCACTACCGTCTAGTGTTGCTGCTGAAACCTCCTTTAATTCTTCAGCCAAATCTGCTTTAGCTGTCCCCTTTTTTGTTCCTACTTCTTTTTTCTTTGCCATAATATTACTAAAATTATTTGATTAATTTATATAAAGCCGATTCTTAATTCTTATAATAATTCCCGTAACAAACTTTCAATTTAAGTATTGAGTATAAAACTAGATTGTTTTACCACTACTGCTACTAGTACTGCTGCCATGTGTATTGTTGTCAGCGCTACTTGTTGCACTTGTTGTTTTGCTGTCCGTAGTAGAAGCATTGGTGCTTATGGAAGTAGATTCTGAATCAGATTTTCCATCGTTCATTGAAATATCATTATCAATGTCTCCATCATTATCATTTCCAACATCTTTTTTATCCGTATATACCAATTGAAGTTCTTTTGTTATACACGCTCCAAATTTGTCAGTCACTTTTAATTTAATAACATTGTATCCCGGGTAGAGAAGGACTTTTTCCTTAAATTGCCCCGCTTCATCAATGGGTATTAATCTATCATTTAAAGTAACTACTGAGACGTTCTTGACGATACCTGACACATCTACAATGCTATCGTCTGCACTAGTTGTGCTTGGGCTTTGTATTGTGATTTGAGGACCACTAATTATTTTTTTTGATTGAAATCCTGCGTATCCGCCAATTGCGCAAATTACAATAACAATAAGAGCGTTTCTAATTATTGTTTTTCCATCCCTCGTACTTTTGCGCGTTCCTATCATACTATTGTTGGTTAAAGTTTCTATAAAGAAATTCTAAAGAATTCCCAAATTTTTTATGAATAATTAATCTTCCTCGACCTTGTTCTCTATTATATCACCATTATCATCCCTGGTGTTGTTTTCTGTATTAGCCGCTTGGTGTTGTGAACTAGTGTTATATCCGCTATCTAGTATATCATTACTGTTATTATTTACTCCACTATTTTGCGAAGAACCTCCACCTCCGTTTCCATTTTGTCCACTGTTGCCTTGATTGCCGCTGTAAGTCAAGATCTCTCTTGGCTTTGAGCCATCAGATGGTCCAATAACACCTCTATCTTCTAAGATATCCATAAGTCTTGCTGCACGAGCATAGCCAACCCTAAGTTTTCTTTGTAGATATGAAGTTGAGGCTCGGCCAGCTTCAATAACAAGTTGCTTTGCTTCATCGTAAAGATCATCTTCATCTTCGTCATCTCCTCCACTAAAAGATGAGCTAAAGACAGCGTCAGGAGTAGGGGAGGCACCTTGATCGCCATTAAATGATATCTCTTGTGGTAATGAATCTGCTGAGTCTATCAAATACTTCACCAATTTCTTTGTCTCATTCTCTGTTACGTAGGCGCATTGAATTCTAATAGGAGTTGGAATGTCGCCTGAAAGGAATAGCATATCTCCAGCTCCCAATAACTCTTCTGCTCCTCTCATATCAAGAATTGTTCTCGAGTCAATTTGAGATGCAACTTGAAGGGCAATACGAGCGGGCACGTTTGCCTTAATAAGACCTGTAATAACGTTAACGGAAGGGCGTTGAGTTGAAATAATAAGGTGAATTCCAACAGCTCTAGACATTTGAGCTAGTTTAACAATTCCAGATTCCAATTCTCTTGGATAGGCCTGCATAATATCTGCCAACTCATCCAAAACAATCACAATATATGGCATTGTCTCAGGTGCCTCTTCTCCTTGAACATAACCATCGTTCTTTCTTTTCTCCAGTAGGGGTTTAAGAATATTTTTATGATATGAATCAACATCTCTGATTCCATTTTTTTCAAGGATGTTATACCTTCTTTCCATCTCCTTTGCCGCCCACTTAAGAGAAAGGATACATTTTTTTGCATCTGTAATTACTGGTGTAAGAAGGTGGGGGATCTTGTTGTACATCGTTAGCTCAACTCTCTTTGGGTCAATCATGATAAATTTAAGATTGTCCGATGAGTTCTTATATAGAAGGGAGGCTATGATGGCGTGAATGGTAACTGACTTTCCTGAACCAGTTGCTCCAGCGATAAGCATGTGAGGTGCTTTAGCAAGGTTTGTGAAATATGACTTTCCAGAGATCCCTTTTCCAAGAGCAACCATCAGTGGCTTTTCTGATTTTTGATATTCATCTTGCGCAAGGAGGGAGCCAAGTCCAACAGTAGTTTTAATAGTGTTTGGAATTTCAATTCCAACAAGGGACTTTCCTGGGATTGGAGCTTCTATTCTAATTGGGTGAGCAGCCAAGGCGAGTGAGAGATTATTTTGAAGCCCTAGAATTTTTGAAAGCTTAACACCTTCTGCTGGTTTAAGAGCGTATCTTGTGACGGATGGACCAATTGAAACTTCATCCATCTCGACATCAATTCCAAAATTCTGCAAAGTTCTTTTAATAATGTTTGCATTTGCTTTTATGTCTCCAACACCCGGCTTACCTTTGTCTTGTTCAAGTATTGAAAGCGGAGGAGGAATAAAAGTTTTTCCGCTCCATGTGCTTTTTGCCTTAAGATCAATGGAATCGTCTTCCTTTTCTTTTGTAACACTGGCATTTTTGTTTTGATCTATGCTCTTTATAATATTTTCATTAACTCCATCTTCTTTACCAGTTTTTGCTAATGTTGAATCAAGAACCGTTTTGTTACCTGCCGCACTTGCTTCCGCTTCTTTTATTGATTTTGAGATTTTCTCATCCTCTGTTTCCTTTATTGTTCCGTCGTTTAAAGCGACAACCTCATTATCGGCGGTTGTTTTATTAAAAAATTTCCAAAACATCAAATGTTCTTTTTTGATAGATGAATCATAAATAATTAAAATTGAAATTACAGCAAGAGCGATGGTTATGACATAGCTTGTTGGGTAGTCTAAAAATTTAACTAGGGGTATTGCCACCATCTTACCAACGAAGCCTCCGCTATCTAGATTGATTAAACTAATTATTCCCAAAGATGAAAGAAGAAAAAGTAGAGCGCCTAAGGATTTGGATAAATAGAACTTTTTGTTTCTTTCTCCAAAGAAGGCGATTGCTAGAAGTATAAAAGTTATCGGTATTAAGTAATATCCAAGACCAAGTAGTTTAGAGAGTGCATTATATACTGTACTCCCTAAAGAGCCTCCTTTATTTAAGGAAGCAAAGAGGAAGAAGATTGCTAAGACAAACATGGCTATTCCCCATACGCTTTGTATAGTGCTTGGTTTTAGTACTTTTTGTTCTATTGTCTCTTCCTCTGTGGATAACTTATAGGGACCTCTTTTGTATTCCTTGGGGGATCCGTCTTTCTCTCTTTTATTTTTTTTCTTATCTCTGTTTGCCATATTCCCTTTATTTTAACACGTATTATGTAAGTATAAAAATTAGTGCAAATTAAAACACATTGTCTTATACTAAGGGACTTGCGATTGGCTGTGACTTATATATAATGTCTTTGAACTTGCCAACCCGTTTTGACTTTTTGGGCAAATCTATCAGGGACATAATTGGGAGGTGAGTAAAAGACATGATAAAAGACTATGAATAACCTAAGAGACAACACTATAAATAATGGAGGAGAGGGAATGCTGGACTTAGCGTCTCTTAGTTTCTACAACTCTGATCCATATTTCAACTTTGTTCACAAGAAATCAGAAAGGCTTTGCATGGCAATATATCTAATTACAGATTTCTTTCCAGCCGGAGATTCTATAAAGGACAACCTAAGAAAGTCAGGGGCAGAATTGATTAAGGTGTCTTTGTCCTTAATAACTGCATCGTCTCCAGGTAGAAAAGAAATTCTAAATTCACTAAGCTGTCTCTGTCTTGAGATAGTTTCACTATCTAAGATTGCATCTAATGTTGGTATGACATCTGTTCCCAACCATAATGTGCTAGAAGGAGAAGTTAAGAATTTCATTGGTGTTATCGAGGATAGGGAAAGGCCAAGTACAACAGGACAGGGATTTGTCCTTAATGAAGAATCATTAGGAAATCCAATTGACTCACTTACTGCTGTGTCTGCGATAAAGCCTAGAGAGTCATCAGAATCAATTTTGAAGTCTAATGAAGCAAAAGGTTATGAACAGAAAACATATTATCATGTTGCTGATAAGATGGAGGTTAGGATGAATGCCCCAGTTCACACCGTTGCTCACGTTTCACCAGTGGTAGATAAAAAGATTAAAGAGGGCAAAGTGATTGATAATAAGGTAAACAGCATTTCATCTGGAAATGTTAATGATAAACAGATTATTGTAGATAAAACTGAGAATGTTGCCAAATCTGTTATGCAGAAGAATGAGAGGCAGCAGGTAATATTGGGCATAATTAAGGAAATAGGAGAGTCATCCATTAAAGACATATCCGATAACATTAAGGATTGTAGTGAGAAAACAATTCAAAGAGAATTGAATACTCTTATATATGACGGTGTCCTTAAAAAGATTGGTGAGAGGAGATGGAGCAAGTATGTTTTGGCATAATTTGGTACCCGTAGAAACTCTTGGTTTGTGTATGTGTCTTTTACATCTAAAAAAGTCACTTAAAAGACATAAAAAGGACAATCAAAAATTCAAAAAGTCTTTAATTGAAAAGCTCAAATTGAATTTGACGATTTTTGATTATTATTGACTGGAGGGCTGTTTTTATGTAATATTACTGACTGTACACCGTCATTATGTGTACAGGCGTAGATTTGGGGTTATTTTGCAATATGTTGCAAAACAAGGCTCCAAATAATATGTTGAAATAGACGGTACTTTGACAACTAAATAGATGAATTCAATCAATCCCGCAATCCCGTCCATTTTCCTTATTATTCAGTCAATCAGGAACCCCATTCAATATATCCCCGTTATTCCGTTGGCTGTAAAAAGCCAACAAGTGCGAGCCCTTAAGGATGTTTAATTCAATAAAAATGAATTGAGCTTCTCTACGGGTTCGTACGTTAGTATTAAAAACCCGAGGATGTTCTATTCCACACATTATTAATTTTACAAGTTAAGTGGAAGAAAATATCTTTAATAATTTTATAAAAATTCATATGAAAAGACTCTCAACAATATTAATGTTGGCTCTTGCTTTCGCTCTTGTTGCAACAACAGCATCAGCAGCAGGTGACACATTTACAAAGACTCTTAAGAAGGGTTCAAGAGGAACAGAAGTATCTGCTCTTCAAACTCTTCTTGCATCAAAGGGGTTCCTGTCAGTTTCACCTACAGGATACTTTGGTAATTTAACAGTAGCCGCAGTTAGAGCATACCAAACTTCAAAGGGTATCGCAGCAGTTGGTCAAGTTGGACCAGCTACACGCGCAGCTTTGAATCTTGAAGGCGCAACTGTTGGAACATTGCCAGCAGGATGTCAAGCTGGTTGGGTAGTTAACCCAATGACAGGTGCATCTTGTACAACAACTACAACTGGAGGAACAACATCTGGAACAGGAATTACAACTCCTGGAGCAGAAGGAACTCTTACAGTTAGTGCTGGACCAGTTTCAAACACAAACTTGTATGTTGGAAACACAAAGGCTCAAGTATTGAATCTAAAGCTTCAAGCTCAAAATTCAGATATTTCTGCACAACGTGTTCAAGTTGACCTTGGAACAAACAGCGCTGTTTACACAAAGGCTTTCACAACTCTTTATGTAATAGGTGACAACGGAGCAGTTCTTGCTTCAACACCACTTAACATGTCAACTGTTGTTAAGTCAGGTACAAACTACTATGTAACAATAGCTGGATTCAATTATCTTATCTCAAAGAACACATCAAGATACTTAACAGTAGCTGTTGATGTTGCTCCTTCAGTTGATAATGATTACAGAACTACATATACAGTAACTCTTGCACCACAAGGTGTTAGAGGTGTAGATGGAGCAGGCGTTGTACAATACACAGGAACAGGTACACAACCTTCACAAGCTGTGTTGATAAACGCTTCACTTTCTGATTCAGCAAACCTAAAGCTTTCAACTAATTCTTCAACACCACTTTCAACAACAATTGTTGCAGATAGTGGTTCTACAAAGGATCAAGCTGATAAAGTTACAGTTCTTGCATTTAATGTAAAAGCTGAAAGAGATTCATTGGGAATCACAGACCTTGTTGCTACAACAACAATGGGAGGAGCTGCTGATCTTACAGGTGCATACTTGTACGATGGTTCAACTCTTGTAGCTTCAGCTGCAGTTCCAGTAAGTGGAGTTGTAACATTTAGTAACATCGGAGGAACATCAGGATACGTTGTACCAAAGGACACAACAAAGACATTTACTCTTCAAGTAGATGTTAGAAGTGCAACTTCAACTCCTGGAACACTTACAGCAACAATTGCTGCTGCAGGTATAACAGCACAAAACTCACAAGGAACAAGTGTAGCAACAGCCAATATAACTGGTTCAGCTACATCAAATAACTTGTATGTTCAAAGTGCAGGTCCAGTATTTGCATTGATTGGAACACCTTCAATCTCTAAGTCAATAATTGGAACTTCAGCTTCAAGTACATTTGCAACAGGCTTTACATTCAGTGTAGCAGCCAGAGGAACAGATGTATCTATAGCATCAACAGGTGCATTCGTTATTGGAATTTATGTAAATGGAGTTCAAACTTCTACAACTACAGCCACATACATTAAACCAACAACTGGTGTAACTGGAAATGGACCTTACGTAATTGCAGATGGTCAATCAGCTACATTTACAGCTCAAACATCATTCATCGGACCACAAGCACCTCAGATTCCAGCAGGAGGTATTGTTTCAGCTCGTATGGAAGGTGCTACAGTTAATAGTGTATCTGGATACACATATCTAGCAGAAACATTCCGCGCAGAGCCATCAACACCGATTACTCTGTAGTCGTCTGAGATTCGTATAAAGCAATTTGTACAATCACTGATTAGATTAACAAAAACCACCCCTCACGGGGTGGTTTTTGTGTTGATAAAATTATTAGATCTATTTTGATATTAGAAATATTTAAAAACCGTGCTAATATGTAAACAATGTTTGATAAAACTTCTTTCAAATTTATTATTGGGTTTCTGGCTATTTTAATTATTGGCTTTGCTGTATTCGTATCTTCTGCAAATCTATAATAAATTTAGTGTGGTATAGAAAATAAAAAACTCTTACTAAGCATACAACTTAGTAAGACTCCTTTAAATGTATTTCTAATATGTTACTATGGTTTTTTTCTTTAATTTTATCGGTTCCAATAAATATTAGTTTGGCTGATGAAAAACCTCTCAAATTCTTTTCTAATTCTTTAGAATTTCTTTATAGAAATATCATGTCCAATCTTTATACTTTGGGACATGAATAAAAAATATATCTTGTCAGTTAAATTGATTTTCTTGATTTTCCTAATTTTAATTATCCTTGGTATTATTTTTGGTAGTAAAATCACTTGGGCAATAGAAAGCGACGTGGTTGGTGCTAAGCTTATAAAGACTGTTGATGTCCCACTTACAATTGTTGATCATCAATTTTGGTCTGCTGAATATGAATACAAGATTTCATCTACAGTGACAATTCCAATTGGAGCTTCCTTAAATATTGAAAACGGAGCGGTGGTGGATGTAATTGATATGGGCTCCTTTGATATAAATGGGGGAGTATTAAATATTGGAGCAACAGCTCCAGTGGTTCCCGCTGGGGCTGACCCTGTTAAGATTCTACCAATAGACTTTCTAGTAAGTCTTAACTCTGCTTCTAATATCCTCATTAACAGTTCTTCCAGCTTGTCATTGACTGATAGTGTGTTCAATTCGTCAATTTATAAGTCTCCTAATTTATTAACCACCAAGATTAACATCTCTGGTTCCGGATACAACAATCTCTTCTATGTTAATAATGCCGGTGTGGTTAATGCTAGAAAGTTGGATATTCAAGGCCCTGTTGGATTTGATTTACAAAGAACATTGATTGGATTATACAAAAAATCTAAAATAAACCTATTTGAAACTAATATAAATAATATTAAAGTTGAAGGCTCAAATATGTTTTATTCAAATGACAGTAGAATTGTTTTGTATAGAACCAATATTAATAGATATTATGGTAATACCTTTGCGGATGTGTTTAAAAGCTCTGCTGTGGCAGTTCTCCGAACAAAGATAAATGATGCATATTTAAACTCAGGAATAAACACCTTTTCAAGTAGTTTCTTAAATTTTCAAAAATCCTCAATCTCAGCAAAACCATTGCGTTCTTCAAGTTATAGCTCTGGAACTTGCATACAGGGTTTTTCTGGTACAAACATAAATGTTACGGATTCAGATATCGGTCCATGTTTCATTGGTTTTAATTTAAGTGGAACTGGTAATTTTAAAGTAAATCAAAATAACTTTTCAGGTAATGGTGATGTTGTAATTAACTTTAGTCCTTTTGCTGACTTTAGAAACAATTGGTGGGGAAAGGTAGATGGCCCAAAACCTGTAGATCTTTCTTCGCTTGATCCAGATGGTAATTATTCTGCTGATGAATACGCGAATGCAATTATAAATCAAAATGCTATTGAAGATTATTCAAATGGGGTACAAAGCACGCCATTTTCTACTGTGCCATTTAAGGAATCCTCGCCTTGTTGCTCTAGCGTTCTGTTTATACCTGGAATACAAGCTAGTAGACTATACAAAAAGGGGGCATTTGGAATTGAGAATCAGTTGTGGGAGCCAAATAGAAACAAGGACGTTGAGAGCTTATTTTTAAACTCAAGTGGCGCATCACTGGACTCCAAAATTTATACGAGAGATATTATCGCAAAGACTAACTTTTTTGGTCAGATTGGTTCTATTGATATTTATCAAAGCTTGATTAATCTTTTATCCAAAGAAAAAGCCGATGGAAATATTTCAGATTTTCAAATTCTCGCCTATGATTGGCGTTTTCTTCCTTCTGACATTTTATCTTCCGGAATAAAGACAGATTCCTATACTGTGATGCTAAAAGAGGAGATTAGGGAGGTGGCAAGAAAATCTACATCTGGGAAAGTTATTATAGTTGGACATAGTTATGGTGGGTTGTTGGCTAAGGCATTGATTCAAGATTTAGAAAAGGAAGGGCAGGATTCCTTAATTGAATCCGTTGTTCTAGTTTCCACTCCTGAATATGGAACACCTCAATCGATTTTAGGAATTCTCTATGGAGATAATCAAGACCTGCTTGGAGGGTTGATTTTAAGTAAAAATACGGCAATGTCACTGGGGAAGAACATGTTGTCTGCCCATTTGCTCATACCTTCCAAATCATATTTTACAGAATCGGACGAAGTATATAATCAGAAAAATTTAATCAACTTTGATGGCTGGGTAGCTTCTCGTCTAAAAATGACAACAAACAGAGTAGATTCTTTTTCTTTGATGAGTGAGTTTTTGAAAAACAAAAATATTAATACACCAATAAACTCTTTTGTCTTTGATAGAGCTGCCGCTGAACACGATTTGATAGACAACTATTCCGCTAATTTGTCTTCAAAAACATATTCAATTGCTCCTGTTGGTATCCCCACACTTTCCGGAGTCAATTTTATTAAACCCAAGTGTCGAGGTTTTTTCTTTTGTTCCTCAAGCAATATTTCAGAGCCAGATTTCATCAGAAAATATTCCCTGATGGGTGATGGTGTAGTTATTGCTCATAATCTTGCAAAAAGAACAGGCTCCGTCTTTACAGTTGATGTTGGGAAGGAAAATGAATTAAAGAAGATGGCACCTGTATATTTTAGGGAAGATCCAATAGCGCATAAGGATATATTTAGATCCTCCGGCGTGAGTGATATTATGCATGCAATATTAAGTAAGTCTAAAAAAGAGGGTGAGATGTTAAATTCATTTGGAACTCTTAATAATCCCTATGTCTCATATGTATCAGGTTCTTTATCGAAGCCGGGGCCAATACTCGGCAGTTATGGAGACTCTTCAGTTCTATCTGGGATATCTAAAATTAGGGATGATGCGGGGGATGCCGAGTTTACGCAAAGATTTAACACAAGCAAGATTTTAATTGTTGAAGCATACGGGCCGTTGGTGTTAAAAAATAAGTATCAAAATATTGCAGATTTGCAAAGTCTACCGTTTGAGCAGCTTGATTTGGAAAATAGGATTGTGAATTATACTAATTATTCCGATAAAAACAGAGTTGGTATTGTTGCTGTGGTACCAAGTGATGTGTTGTCAGGTAGTAATGGAAGCGACAATTCTGGAGTTTTCGGTTCGCCAAGTGTCCAGGGGTATGGTGGGGGAGTTGGAGTAGTTCAGGTTGTTACAAAAATGGATGATACAGAAATAATTTATCCAAATGTATCAGTTACTCCCTCAACAAACTTTGATATTGATTATTCAACTACCACAATATATATAGATAATAATTCCGATGGCACAACTGACAAAACTATTGTACCTATTCAAATAAATGTAGGTACTACAACAGGTTCATCAACTAATTCTGTGGAATTATCTACAAGTACTGACCCAATGGGCGATCTATTTGTTAAGGCGAAAGAAAAGCTCCAGATGGCAACTTCTACATATTTGATAAATAAATATATAGATAAGCTGGATATTGCGGAGAGAAGATATCAGAAATCTGGAGTCCTTCAATCCCTAATACTTTTGAAGTCATTTTATGGTGTGTTGGAATCTAATATGAACACGATTTCAAATTTAATAATTAGATACAACAAAGAGCAAAGCTTTTATTCATTAAATAATTTCTTAAGTA
Source organism: uncultured bacterium (assembly GCA_903952785.1). GTDB lineage: Bacteria > Patescibacteriota > Minisyncoccia > Phycocordibacterales > CAIZLB01 > CAIJKW01. The sequence continues at coordinate 15,834 of CAJBHC010000098.1, forward strand.
CAAATAAAAAGGTTTTATTTTTGAATAAACGCCAGCAGGATATTAGAGATGAGATTCTTCAATATCTAGAAATACACGATGTTTTTGCTGAGCTAATACAAGGGTTGGGTAGAGGGCTCTAGATTTGATACGGCTTGGCTCAGCACTTGATTTTAAGGCACACATAATGTACTATCTTGGCTAAGACTTCAGATACCATAGGTGATAAGGGCTTGCTTGCAAGCCTACAAATCATAAATCCTGTGCAGAGGTTGAGAAATGGGGTTATTTTACCACACAAGCTTCATAATTAAATTATGAGAGCCTGTATGGTGAAAACACATCTCTCTACACTCCTAACTGAAGCCTTGCATTAAAGACGTTAAAAGCTTAAATGCCAGGTTTTTTGTTTAGTCCAAGTCTTGGTTTCGGTATGTTTCGGCAGATCTTGGGTCGAAATTAGATCGTTTCAAATTAAAAATAAAACGCAAAGCGTAACTTATTATGCCTATACAAAGAGCAAAAAAAGAAGAAATAGTTTCAAAAGTTAAGGGGATACTTGATTCACAAAAAAGCTTGGTGTTTGTGAACTTTCACAAATTGCCAGTTATTGAAACAGGTGAAGTTAGACGCGAGCTTCGCGCACATGAACTTGGATACTATGTAGCAAAAAAGACCCTTGTAAAAAAGGCTCTTGCTGACGCTGGTATTAAAGGTGAGCAACCATCGTTTGATGGCGAGCTCGCTCTAGTTTATGGTAAAGATCTTTTGGCACCAGCCAGAGAAATTTATGCCTTCCAAAAGAAGATGGATAAAAGGGTTTCAATCTTGGGTGGTATCTTTGACGGAGAATATAAGAACAAGGAAGAAATGGAGTCTATTGCTACCATTCCTTCAAGAGAAGGTCTTCTGTCTATGTTCCTCAACGTTATCAACTCTCCAATTCAAGGTTTTGTTGTTGCAATAAATGCTATAGCAGAAAAGAAAGGGTCAAATTAAATCGTTAAGATTAAAAATTAAAAATAATTAAAATAAATATATGGATGACACAATAACATCAGTAGCAACAGACGTTGCAACAGAAGAGACTACAGCGGAAGTTGCCGTAGAAGCAGCTCCTAAGGCTGAGGTAAAGGCAGAAGTTAAAGTAGAGGCTAAAGAAGAAGTTTCAGTTGAGACTCCTGCACACTTCAAGGCCCTAGTTGAAACAATTGAGAAAATGACAGTTCTAGAACTTCACGAACTTGTGAAATTCCTAGAGAAGAAGTTTGGAGTATCAGCTGCAGCAGTTGCTGTTGCTGGTCCTGCAGCTGGTCCTGCAGCTGAAGAGAAGACATCATTTGATGTTAATCTAAAGGATGCTGGAGCAAACAAGATTTCTATCATTAAGGTAGTTAAGGAGGTTCTAGGTCTTGGTCTTAAAGAGGCAAAGGATCTAGTTGACGCTGCTCCTTCAACCATTAAGTCTGGAATGAAGAAAGAGGATGCTGAGGCACTTAAGAAGCAAATAGAAGAGGCTGGCGGAACTGTAGAGCTTAAATAAGCCCTTATTTAGTTCACTGACTCGAGGCTTTGCTTTGGCTTAGCTTTCGATACAAAATAGATAAAACGCCCAACTTAAACCTTGGGTGTTTTATTATTGTATTTTTGCTGTACTTTGATACAGTATATATATGGATTACTTAGAAAAAATATTTGGCGGGGCTCCAAGAGTTAAGTTGATGCGCCTCTTTTTGTTTAATGAAACAACGGCTTTTCTCCCTAATGAAGTTTTTGCAAGAACAAAAGTTGAAGCATCTCGCGCTAGAAAGGAATTAAATTTTTTACTTAAGGTTGGGCTAATTAAAAAATCGACAAGAAGTAATGGAAAGGTAGTTTGGGGGATAAATGAAAAATTTCCATACCTTGTAGAGTTTCAAAGATTGTTATTGCAAACAAGTCTAATTACTCCTCAGTCAAAAATTAAAAAGTTATCTAAAATTGGTAAGTTAAAACTAGTTATCCTTTCAGGTTTGTTTAAAGAACAGGCTGATAGCAGATTGGACGTCTTGATTGTTGCAGATGATGCAAAAAAGAATTCAACAGATACTATAATGTCTAATATTGAAGCCGAGGTTGGGAGAGAAATTAGATTTGCAGTTTTGAATAGCGCAGATTTGAAATATAGATTAGGGGTGGGGGATAGATTAGTTAGAGATGTTTTGGATTATCCTCATGAGGTTGTTTTGGATAAGTTGAATTTGTTTAGATAGATTTTTGCTGATTCTTTAAAATAGCCCCCGAGAACGGCGTGCCGTTCTCGGGGGCTATTCGTTGATAAATTTTCTTCATGATATAATACAGATAAGGGTTGTCACCCTTTTATTAGATCAA
>CAJBHC010000099.1 GCA_903952785.1 uncultured bacterium
AAAAAAGAATTCACTAGACACATTCCAGTTCTTTTACAATCTGTGTTAGAACAATTGGGCTTAAAGAAAGGTCAGATCTTTGTTGATTGCAACTTAGGTGACGGTGGTCACAGTGAAGAGGTTGCAAAGTTAATGAATGGCGATATCACAATTCTTGGATTTGACTTGGATCAGGATGCAATCGCACGCGCGAGCGCTAACTTTGAAATGGCATTCAAGGATTTAGAAAAGAAGCCAAATATAATCTTTATTAATGACAACTTCAGAAATCTGACAAAGGCACTGGGTGAGGTGGGGGTTAGCAAAGCAGATGCAATACTTTATGACCTTGGACTCAGCTCTTATGAGCTTGAAGAGAGTGGTAGGGGGTTTAGCTTCAAAAAGGATGAGCCATTAATCATGACTTTTTCAAATAAAAGAGATGTGGGGTTCGAAGGTGACGGCGAGGGCGCAACAGCGATGACAGTCAGCGAGGTTGCAGATGATGTTGGCAACGTCCAATTCACCGCTGAAGACATCATCAATGACTGGGATGAAGAAAATATCAGAACAATCATTGAGTCTTACGGAGAAGATAAGTTTGCATGGAAGATTGCAAAAGGAATTGTTAAGGCAAGAGAACTGGAGAGAATTAAATCCACTTCAAAGCTTGCTGAAATCATAAAGCAATCCGTCCCTAGCTTTGCAAGATTTGGTAAGACTCATCCAGCAACAAAGACCTTCCAGGCCCTTAGAATCGCCATTAACGATGAATTAAACGCACTCAATGAGACTCTTCCACAAGCAATAGAGAGATTAAATGTAGGCGGAAGACTGGTGGTCATCTCATATCACAGCTTGGAGGATAGAATCGTTAAGAACTTTTTTAAGAAATTTGATGAGGAGGGTAAGGGTAAGATTTTAACAAAGAGACCAATTGTTCCAACAGAGGATGAAACGGATGAAAATCCAAGGGCGCGTAGCGCCAAGATGCGGGTGTTTCAAAAGGGATAAAATCGTCGGCCGGCAATCATAAATTATAAAAACAAAAATTAACAAAACATAAAATCCATGACAAACGTAACAATAACAATAAATACAATAGATAGACTATCAGTAACATTATTCTGGTCAATGCTCTCTGTACTAATTGTTCTTGTTGGTGCTTATGGATATATGGTTAATACAACAGTTTGGAATGCTTTTAATAAGGATAAGGCAGAAGAACAAATTGTAGCTTTAAACTCAAAATTAGGAGATTTGGAGTTTCAATACATGTCATTGTCTAATAATGTTTCAATAGAAAAGGCGTATGAGCTTGGTTTTCAGAATGCAGTGGGTAAAACAGTATTTGCAACTCGACCATTCGTGGCGAAGAATGTTGCAATGAAGTAGGAATGAAGTAAAATAGAGAGTAATGTTAAAGTCTAGAATTAGATTAATCTCAATAGCAATCATCTTTTTTGCATTATTGCTTTTTGCAAAGCTTTATATGTTGCAGATTGTTAAGTCTGATATATATAGACAAAAAGCTGACAGACAATATCAAAAGCCCTCAACAGATTTCAATAGAGGAACTATATTTTTTTCTCAAAAAGATGGAGTGCAAATTTCAGCCGCATCACTCAAGACCGGCTTTATTTTGGCGATGAAGCCAAATCTTGTTAAAGCTGGAGGGGCAGAAGATATTTATAATAAAATAGCGGCCTTGATTCCTGATTTGGATCATGATGACTTTATCGCCAAATCTAACAAAACTAATGACCCATACGAGGAGCTCAAAAAAAGAATTGATCAAGAGACTGGCGAGAAGCTGAATAAGCTTAAATTGCCTGGAATTACCCTGTATCAAGATAAATGGAGATATTATCCTGGTGGAACCTTGGCGTCCAATGTGCTCGGTTTTATGGGCTATAAGGGTAATGAATTTGCAGGTAGATATGGGCTTGAGAGAGAATATAACGATGTTTTAAGTAGGACTCAATCAAATACTTATGCAAATTTTTTTGTTGAAACTTTTTCAAATATTAAAAAGACCGTAATCGATGGGGAGACTCCAGAGGGGGATATCGTTACAACAATTGAACCAAAGACTCAGGCCTACATTGAGGAGATGATTACCAAGATTAATAGCCAATATTCTTCAGAGAGAACTGGGGCGATTATAATGAATCCACAAACAGGGGACATTTATGCTATGGGTCTTAATCCGTCCTTTGATCCAAATGATCTAAAGAACGTTAAGGATGTTGCATTGTTCAGAAATGACCTTATTGAAAGTGTTTATGAAATGGGATCCATCATGAAGCCATTGACGATGTCTGCCGGGATTGATTCAGGTGTTGTGAATTCACAAACAACGTATTTAGACAACGGGTCTGCAACTTTCAATAAGAAGACAATTTCTAACTTTGACAAAAAGGGAAGAGGTTTAATTACTCTTCAATGTGCGCTGGCAAGATCATTAAACACCGGCTTTGCATATGTTGAACAGAGGGTTGGTAATACAACATTTGGCAATTATTTTACAAAATATGGTTTGGGTAATAAGACGGGAATTGACTTACCAAATGAAGCATCGGGTTTGATTTCTAATATCCAACCTCCAAGAAATATTGATATTGAATATGTCACAGCTTCTTTTGGTCAGGGAATTTCTGTTACTCCAATTGAGGTTATCCACGCATTTTCTGCGATTGCAAACGGGGGAGTAATGGTTAAGCCAAGATTGGTGAAGGAGATAAATTACAAGATTGGGACTTCTAAAAAAATTCCGGTTCAATTTGATGAAAGGGTGATAAAAGAAGATTCTGCACTTGAGGTTGTGAATATGATGGTTAACAATTTTGATACCACACTTAAGAGTGGAGCTCATAAAAATCCTAATTATTCTATTGGAGTTAAGACGGGAACGGCTCAAATGGTTAGAGGTGGGTCAGGGTACGCTGATAATATTCACCTCCACTCGTTTATTGGATTTTTGCCAGCTTATAACCCGCAATTTTTGGTTTTCATTTACACGATAAACCCAAGAGGCGTTAGTTACTCATCTGATACATTGGCGATGCCTTTTATCGAGCTTACAAAGTTCTTGATTAGCTATTATCAGGTAGCGCCAGACAGGGCGCTGGGCGGAACAGGGATTGATGGAGTGGCCGGCGCGGGAACAAGTACATCCGTGGTGGTCCCCGTCGGGACGGGAAGGGTAGCACCATTGAGTAAGACTCCGCCAAATGGGAAGAATTGTACTCCGTAGAGATGGAAGATTCCGGCGACCGTGAATTCCGTGCAGGGGTGGGCGCAGATTTGTGCCCAGAATTTGACTTTATTTATAATAAATGACATTATATTTGAGGGTCAGAGAAGATCCTTTTAGGTATATGAAAAGTAAAAGTACAATTCCTGTAAGAAAAGAGTTGGGCTGCTTCTGTGATGCAGCAGGTAGAGGTAAGGTTGGTCATTCAACCAAACTTCTTAGAGGGATACGTCCCTTAGAAGCAAACGGAGGCTCAAAAGAGGAAGGCCTTCAGAAACGATTCAAATATATTGATGTGTCAGCGGCAATGAGTGAGTTGAGGGGGCCAGCGAAAAGGGTCTTCTCTACGGCTGATTGTCCTAAGGGTCTCAAGAGAGAGCTGGGGCAACCTACCAATGTCTCTTGGGATGATTTGGCGATCATTCCCATTGAGCCACGTTTGGTCTGCGGCTGTCGTTACCATGATCTAGCTTTGTTTTGTGTCCCCAACGGCCTTACGTTGGGGGTGATGCAAGATCACATTCCAGACATCGTCTTTTACAACCAATCAGGCTTAAGTGGACACCATGGTGAACATGAACATCTGAAAGGACAAAGAAGACGTGATTGGAATTGGCACGCGTTTCGTCGGGGTGGAGTTAACTTAGATAAACACAAGAGACACTCGCCTGATGTCTTGTCACCAGATCCATTTTCCTTGGCGGCGTTGGTGTATATCAACCATGTTTATCGGAAAGAAACTGGTGCGAATTTCTTCACCTCGGCACAAGTGTCTTATGTTGCAGATCATGATCACCATGTTGTCATTGACTTTAGCGGTTCTTCGCAGGGTGCAGTGCGTATATTTAATCCGGCTTATGTCGAGCGGAGCTCAGTCTATGCATGTGGATCAATCCTGGAACCATAGGGTCTACCGTCAAAGGTCTTTACGTTTTGCCCCCGGCGCCATACTGGCGTCGGGGATTCGTTTCCTTAGAAAGTATTGATAAAAATCAAATTTTATGCGATATTATTAGAGTTCCGCTAAATAAATAGCAAATACATGGCCCTATCGTCTAACGGTTAGGACATTGCCTTCTCAAGGCAGTAATCAGAGTTCGATTCTCTGTAGGGTCACCAAAGAATGAGAAAGAATGAGATGGAGAACATTTTATCACCAACTTAAATATAATTTAAACCAGTTGTACGAAATTGTCGTACGACTGTAGTCAAAGATTTGAAATTGAAACCGTGACAAAATGTAATGGTTTCAATTAATGTCTCGATGAACAGGGTGCGGGAGAGGCTTATACAGTGAATTGAAGCAAAATATGGCTATTTTTGCCAAATCGTATATATTATGCGGGTATACTTGCAGTTTTATATACTTATATTGTATACCATGCTTGTAGAACCCCAAAAATTTGTAAAATCTCTATCTGATGTTACAATCATCTTTGAAATATAGAATATAGTCGGTAGGTTTAGTTCGCACTGCACCCGTCAAAAGGGAAAAAAGAGAATGCCCAGTCCAAGGACATGAAAGTGTCTAGTAAAAGAGCAGTTAGAGGGTGATGAGAAGATTGAAAGTACTTCTCAACCTACCGTGTGTATTTTATATAAGTCGGTGACAAAATGTCATCAAGTTGTATAATAGAGATACCATGAAAAAACACCAAAGCGGAGGGTTATTAACTTTATTACTTGAGATTATTGCACTTCTAATAATAGTTGTTGGAGCGTATGTTTATGTTAGAGTCAACTCAGACTTTTTAAGCCAAGTTCTCCCTGGTAGTAGCGAGGTGGCGGTAGTTACGAGTGGTAAATGTGGTCTGACTGTTACTTCTCATTCCCCAAAAAGTAAGGTTGGATTTCCTTTGGTAATCAAAGGAGTAGTTGATAATTCAAACAGCAAAGCAGATGGTTGTTCTTGGCAGATGTTTGAAGGACAAGCCGGAATCGCTCAAATCTATTTCAAAAGTAATGACAATGAATGGAAAAAAATTGGCGAATCAAAACCTGTTATAGCTGAAAATTGGACTTCAGTGAACAGTTTATTTTCTGTTGGTCTAAATTTTAACAACGAAGGAGTTGGTCTTCCAAATAGCACTGAATTGAAAGTTGTATTTACCGAAGAGAATGCATCAGGCATGCCGCCTGTTGATACATATGAATTACCTTTGATTTTAGACACTACTTTGTCTCGGGCTGTGACGGGAGATAAAACTGCACAACCACCATCTGAATCGATGTCTTTAACTTTGTATATACAAGATAAGGAAATTGCAAAGACCAGAGATTGTGGCGTGACAAAAAAAGCTATTTATCAAGTTCCAAGAACCTCTGCTGTTGTAGACAGTTCTCTTCAAATATTATTCGAGTCGGAATTATCAAAATATGGAGCATATAAATCTGTAAGTGTTGCAGATGGTGTTGCGAAGGTTATGCTTGTAAGTGAGAATACACCAGAAGGGCACCCGATTGGAGGATTGAGTAGTTGTGAAAGTTCTCATCTAATGAGTGTGCTTAAAGATACTTTGATACAATACAAGACTGTTAAGTCAGTTGAGTTATATTCTCCAAAGGGGAAGATTTTGTTCTAAGTAGTGTTTATGATATAACATAGATAGAAAGGCTTGTTTGAGAGGTTTCTGGGCAGTTCCAAGGGTATCTGTATATCTATAGAGATGAGTGTCTAATAGGACATCCGTGACCCCATGTGCTTTTGGATCTGCTTTGAAACGTGTAAAAACAACAAACAAGAAAGGAAGAGAAAACCTTGAAAAAGAGAATTGATAGATATGTTTTGTATTTAATCGCCATCTGCTACAGCTACATGATATCCTGCGCATGGGCGGAAAATGGTAAGGGTTTGTCTTTTACCTCCTTTGCTTTGTGGACTGTACTAACATGGATATCATGTATCACCACCAAGGGTCAGGGTGGTGCAACACCGGCCGTGCCCATGCTCTATGCAATAGGTGCCACAATCATGACCCTTGTTTTGGCTTATATGCACAGGTACACAACTTTGACTGCGCTCGATGGCTTTACTGCTATCTTGGTTGTCTTATGTATTGTGCTTTTGATCAATAATGGTAAGAAGGGTGAAAAGTGGGCGTTGGTGATTTCCGTCACCGCTTCCACTATTGCTGGGATACCATATTGGATTTTGACCTACAAATTTCCGCTTGAGAGCCCTGTTCTAGCCAACACTGGTTTTTTGATTGCCAACACCACAGCGTTTATTTCAGCGGGAAGGTTACCATTGAAATATTGGACTATTAAGGACCGGCTTTTCACTGGAGTAAGCATGGTGAGTGGTGTGATTTTGATATTGCCTTGGGTCTGGGCGCGAATGCCAGCGATCTGTGGCAGCGTCAGCAGATCGGAAGAGCGTCGTGTAGGGAAAGAGTGTCTTCGCCAGTGTATTTATCGGTGGTCGCCGGATCATTTAAA